>JAUYCD010000202.1 GCA_030692375.1 Candidatus Latescibacter sp.
ACATCTTCAAAGTTACCTGAATGAATTTTGTTATCGCTTTAACCGGCGATTCAATGAATTACTGATTACTGACAGACTCTTAACTGCTTGTCTGAATACCTCCACTATTACCTATGCGGAGTTAACTCGATAAGCGAATAAATAAATCTACCGCATCGCTAAGACAATACATATTTTAGATGTAATTCTGTGGCGCCTGTGCTTCGGAAAGGACGCACATGACAAAACTTTTCGCAATCGCGATGGTTTTATTCTGCTTCGCACCGTCCTTTGGCATGATCGGATAGGGAATCCATAATCGGAGTGAATCATGAAACGGAGAGATTTTATCAAGGCATCGGCGGTTCTGGGCATGGCGGGAGCGGCGGGGCATGGGTGTTCATCCCTCGGGCGGGGTTCCTCGGAACCAAAATTCAACGTGCACCCGTTCATCCGTCAGCATCCGGAAGCGGTGTTTGTCCACTTCACCTCGGTCAGTGAGAAGACCGATGCTGCGGGGCTCCGTCAGGCTGGCTACCGGCTTTCCAGGGAGCTTGTCGTCAGGTCGCCGGACGGCTGGTCTGCGAGCGCCATTGTGAATATCAAGCCCAACTGGACTTCTGCGGGTCCCAGGAACGGCAAGGCTGTGGTGGAAAAGCTGGGTATCAACACCGACCCCAATTTTGTCGAGGGCTGGGTCGCCGCAGTGCGGGAGATCGGCCCGCAGCGATTTTTTATCCGGGAAAGCTGCTGTCCCACTCAGTGGGAGCCTATGGGGTGGCGGGCCATGTGCACCCGGGCGGGTATTGACCTCACAGAGATTTCGACAATAGATGTCTGGAAACTGCAGGAGGGAAAGGATGTCATTTTCCGTAAGGTTCACAATGGCGTGGTGTTTAATACCGTTGCCTACCAGGGGCCCATGAACGCGCCTGGGAGCTTCCTGGTGAATATCGCCAAGCTCAAAGCGCATGGCATGGGCATCACCGCCTCAGTCAAGAATCTCCAGGGCATCACCTGCAGGCGGTTTCACCAGTTCTGCACTCCGCACACCGCGGTCCTCAAGTCATACGAGCCGCCTTACCACAAGTATTTCCAGAAGGATTTCGTGAGTCGTATCGAAAAACTCCATGCGCAGCATGTTCGTGACGGCATTCCCCGATGGGACTGTATAATCGGAGAGGACACCGGAATCAGGATGGAGCAATGGGCCCAGCGTACTCTCGATTCGGTGGGGTGCATTCCCACCGCGCTGAACATGGTGGAGGGCATCTACAGCCAGGACGGCAACGGATTCGGGCTGGGACCCCACGAACCGATTGGTCCGGATAAAGTCACCAGCCGTGACTATATGTCAAATGTGGTAATTTTCGGGAAAGAAATGTTCCGGGTGGACATCATTGCCCACTGGCTGGCCGGACACGAGCCGGGGAATTTCGGGCTTTTCCACCTCGCCCGGGAGCGGGGAATGTCCGATGTGCTGGACCCGCATGATATCCCCCTCTACGGGTGGAAGGACGGAAAAGCCACGCCGATAAAACTCGAATCTCTCACCCGTACTCCGCTGGTTACACTCTATCTCCGCGGCCGGAATGAGCCGGAATACCATCTCTGCAACGAGCCGTTCAGCTATTCTGCTTTCCGGAATGTAAAAAAACAAAACGCCCTTTCGCCTTCCATCCGTTACATCGGTACCGACAGGACCGGGCAGGCTGTATTCGACCTTACCCTTCCTGAACGAGGAGAGATAGCGGTGGATATCCTGGATTTGCGGGGGAGAGCCGCAGAGCGTCTGCTCAGTGGACAACTGAATACAGGCAGTCACCAGGTGGTCTGGAACGCCTTTGCCGATCCGGGAGTGTATACCGCACGGCTGCGAGGGCGGGGCTGGGAAACGGTGGAACGTCTGATTGTTTCGGGTTAAACACAATACAGTTAATTTTAAAATTTTTTGAACCACGAAAGTCACGAAAAACACGAAATTTGTTATTCATTTTTTAAAAAATCATTTTTAGTGCCTTTCGTGTGTTTCGTGGTTAAAGATACTTCCTTTTTTCGCTTAAGTGAACCGTATTGGGGCTAAATAGATTTGTGAGCCACTGAGTAAATTGAACCACGAAAAGCACGATAATTATTTTTCTCATAAGCCCGCAAATAAATCATTTTATTTCTCTTTGGCGAGGTATTTATGAAAGAATACAGTGTGCCCAAGTATCTCTCGTTTTTAGTGATATTTCTCCTTACTTTTTACACCGGCGTGTTTGCAATCGACCAGACCTGGGTGCAGATCGGCAATACGATCTACGGCGCAAAACCCGACGATCGAGGCCCCATCGGCGGCGGGAACGGCTACCGTAACATCGTTTCCGGGGGCGACTACACGGTGACAGACCTGGATTCCCTGTTGGCCGCGCTCGCGAAGGCCAGGGCCGGGCAGGTCGTTTTTATCCCCGGCGAAACTGAAATCGATCTGACCGCCCGTATTTACATCGAGGGAATCGTCCTTGTAGTGCCGGAAGGAGTCACACTGGCCGGAGATCGCGGAAACAATGGTTCGAAGGGCGCGATCCTCACCTCCGATGTGCTGAAGACACCTGTCATGATCCGCGCCGCCGGGCCGAATGTGCGCATCACCGGCCTCCGTATCCAGGGCCCCTGCCCCAAGCGCTATCTCGATCATCACCGCCGAGCCTATGGCCCAGGCGGCGGAGGGAGCGAGTACTACTACAAGTTCCCCACATCGGACGGCATCATTACGGAATTCCCCCGCCTGGAAGTGGACAACTGCGAGATTTCCGCCTTCGCCCACGGCGGCATATATCTGAGCAAGGGCGCGGATCATCACATCCACCACAACTTTGTCCACAACTGCCAGTATAACGGTCTTGGTTACGGGGTGGTCCACGACGCAGCTTCCTCACTCATCGAATACAACTTCTTCGACTCGAACCGCCATTCCATCGCCGGAACGGGACGGCCCGGATGCAGCTATATCGCCCGGAACAACGTAGAGCTCGGGGTATCCCTGAGCCACTGTTTCGACATGCACGGCGGGCGTGACCGGAATGACGGCACCGATATCGCAGGGACCACCATCGAGATTTACAACAACACCTTCCACTCCACGCAGACCCCGGTGGTGATCCGGGGTATCCCCCAGGAAAAATGTGATGTACATCACAACTGGTTCCCGAAGCACGCTGACGCCAAACAGGCCGTGCGAGCAGTAAAAAAAACTACTGTATACGATAATGCATATGGGGAAAAGCCGAAGACGGGGAAGTAAAGGGTAGCGCAGATAGAGAAGTAAAAATGAATTTTCCAGCGATTGGGGAACACCATTGACTTATTTCTTGTAAATCATTACGTTATATGCATTCATAATTCTCTCTAACTCATAGTGTTGCATAAAAGAAACACTGTTTATGAAAGTCGGTTTTGTGCAATTCAGGCCGGTATTCGGTGAAACAGGGGGGCATCTCTTGAACCCGCTCTATAATCTGATTCAGAATAGCTTTCATAGCTCCCACCATCGAGTCAATAAACTTCAGAAAATTGACTTGGAAAGGGAGAGAGTCATATATATCATTTCCGTCATGGGATATTAATGAAAGAGGAAATAATCGCCTTGACTCACCAGAGGGAAAATAATGTTCGGTCAGAGATATCAAGAGATAAAAGAGATGTCTCTTAGTTTTCGCGCATCAATAAGCATCCTGTGATACTTAGGGTCAATCCTGCCTTGCTTCACAAAATGATAACCCAACTCTGATTCGACGGTTTGCGAATAAATTAGCTTTTCATAGAAGGGCCGTACAATGAGCACGAACGGTTACGATTTCTCACGGCGGAAATTTTTAGAAGCAACAGCGACTGGATTGCCGTTTCTTTATGGTTTTCTTGGTGATGAGCTTGCACTGTGCTCAGAGAATGAGCAGCCTCGCAACCGTAAATACAACGTGCAGCATCCCGTATATCCCGCCGAGCATCCCATCTGGAGCAGGTCGCCCGGGGAGGACAAAGAGGAAGGTTGGGTTGACAAGTCCAACGAAGAACTGCGCGCCCGCATTGACGAGCGTGGCGCGCGCCGGGGTGACAATCGGCTTATGCTGAAGGTGCTCAAGCATCTGGCGCATCGGTATGCGGTGACCCGGGAGCCCCGGTACGCTTACAAGTGCGCGGTCATTCTCGAGCGGTACTCGGAGGTCATTGGGATCTGGCCGTTCTTCAATCAGGGGGGAACCGAAACCTACCCCCACGACGTGGCTCTGCTGCAATACGGCGTGAAGATGCCACCGCACTACGGCGCTTTCTGGAGTTCCTGGCACCCCTATGATCTGCAGGAATCCCATCCCCTCGCGCTGGCTTACGACCAGATTGCAGGCAGCGGACAGATGGAGAAGCTGGGACAGGAGAAGGGGTATGATGCCCGATTGAAGATCGAGCGTGACCTTCTGTACGCGAACCTGGCGATCAATGATCGCTATCCTTTGATGTACAACAACACCGAGGCGGACCTGCTCGAGGGGATGCTGGTCTGGGGCCAGGCCCTGGGCGATCCAGAGCTGGTACACCGGACGATCCGCTTCGGGGACGGCCTGCGCAGAGTCTCCTACTTCGCGGATGCCTTCTGGCATGAAGGCTCTCCCAGCTACCATATGATGATCACCGGCCGCTGGGCGCTCAACTACCCGGCCGCCTGCCTGGCCGCTTATTCGGACCCGCCGGGATATAAAGATCCGATGGATGGCACACGCTTCGACCGCGTCGACTTACTCAAGCGCTACGCGCCATTTATAGAAGAAGCGGCGCGGGCGATGCAGCAGTGGATATTACCCAACGGCCATTATGCGGCCGTTCACGACGCTCACTCGAAATTTACCACCGCCGATCGCTGGGACTGCTACGGTGTGCTCAAGGGCTACAAACCTCTGGAGTCGCGGCCGCTCCTCCAGACCTGGGCCGGTCACGCGGTACTCGGGCGGGGCATGGGAGCCAACCAGGTGCAGGCGCACCTGCACTTCTCCGGCACCAACGGCCACGAGCACTATGACAGCCTCAACTTCTTCCTCTGGGCCAAGAACAAAGAGTTGCTCTCTGAGACAGAGTACCTGGGCAACAGGGCATGGCAGTCCGGCACGGCCGGGCATAATACCGTGGTCGTAGACGAGCGGAACCAGTACGACCGGGGTGAGGCGCCCCGGCGTAAGTTCAGCGAGATTGATAATGTACCGGGTGTCGAAGGTTTCTGGTTCGCCCGCACCCACATCAATCATGGCGACGTGCTCACCGATGGTATGCTGCGTCTCTTCGCCACCGACTGTCCCGGCCTGCAGGTGGTGGAGGCCGACGGGCATCGCGCCTATCCGGCAGACCGCGTGACGCTCTACCGCCGGACGCTGGCGATGGTGGAGAGTGGAGGCGAGGACGTCTACTTCGTCGACATCTTCCGCGTTCGCGGTGGCAAGGTGCATGACTGGATACTGCACGGCCCGCTCCAGGACGAGTACGCGGTGAAGACATCTCTGGAACTCCAGCCCCGCACCGGAAAACTGCACACCTGGCTGGAGCAACTTCGCTCAGCCCGCACGGATGGCCCGTGGCAGGCGGAGTTCGTGACCTCCGCCGGAGAGACGGTTCGCACCATTATGCCGGCTGCCCCGGGCACGGAGGTAATTCTTGCGCAAGGACCAGCGATGAGGCGCGAGGGGATGCAGACGTTCCTTGATGTGCGCCGCGAAGGGTCGGAGTCGGTCTTCGTTGCAGTGCACGAGCCGTACTTAGGGCAGCCGCGGGTGCATTCGGTGAAGCTGCTGGCGCCGGAGCGGTCGTCTTCGATGGCGGTGGTGGTGCAGGTGGAGTTGGACGGGCGCACGGACACGATCCTCTCTACCCTCGAGGAGGCAGGCGAGGTCGCTGGCAACGGCATAGCGCTGCACGGGCGCTTTGGCTACGTATCCACCGTGAGCGACGGCGCCCAGACGCTCTACATGGCGGACGCCCGTTCTCTGAAAGCAGGCAAGGCATCGCTGGCCAGCAAGGCGGCGTACACGGGTGCCGTGAGGAAGACACTTCGCGCCCCGCAGGGGGATGCACTGAACGCTTTCGTTACGGATGCCCGGTTGCCGGAGAAGGATCTGGCTGGCAGGTTGCTGCTGACCACCGACGGCGATGGCAGCACCCGGGGCTTCTGGGTGAAATCCGTCACGCGTCAGGCCGAGGACACTGTCATCGCCGTTGACCGCGACCCGGGGATGAGCATCGAGAAGGAGTATGTGAAGCTGCAGTACTACCCGAACTGGGGCATTCGCGGCGGCCTGCGCTTCCGCATCATCGAGACAGCAACGGAGGGCAGAAAAATATGAACATTGGAGGCACTATGAATCGTCGTGATATGCTGCGTCTCATCCCGCTGGCGGCGTCCGGGCTGCTGGCATCCGCCCGCCCCATCTCCGCCGGGGAATCCCTCATTTTCGGCCACGAACCCCTTCCCAGCGAGCCGCCGGCACTGGTTTATCCCCGCCGTATCAGGGAATTGCTGACCCATGTCCGCCTTACCCAGTCGAAGAAAATCCTGGAAGCCGCTTACATCATCGCCCGTGCCGTGGAGAAGGGAAACACCGTCTGGAGCTACTGGGACCAGGGACATACTCACCGAGCGGATATTTTTCCCGGCCGCTGGGGGGAGCCGGAGATCATCACCATCGGCTACGACCCCCAGAAATCCAGGAAGGGAGATGTTTTCCTCGCGAGTTATCCTTTCTCCCCCGATTACCTGGACGACATCCGTAAAAAAGAGATCACGGTTATCGGCAGTCCCTCCCCTTATAGCGGCGATATGAAAGGGGCCGAACTTGCGACCCCAAGAGCTAAAAAGCTGCTCATCCGCCCTGTTTCGAGCATCTGGATTGAAACGGAAATTGACATTCTTGGCGCGCAGGTGAAAATCCCCGGCTCTTACGCGCCCCTCGGCCCGGAATCTGGCCCGCTCTGCGGGACGATCTTCTGGATGATGCTTGCGGACGCCTGCCGTATTCTCGCCCGTGACGGCAAATCGGTCAAAGTCAAGGGGGACGAGCCTCCGCTTGGGAAAGAAGTAACATATTCCTCGCTGGACGCCCCGCTCATGGACGATTATTTTGACGAGGTCATGCGCCAGCTCGAGATGATTGGCATGGAACTGGGAAATATCCGGAAGATGGCCGGGCTGGCGGTGGACAGCCTGCTTGCGGGCGGCTCCGTGTACTTCTACAGCCGGTATCCGGAATGCCTCGCCGCCGAGGCGGTCGGCCGCCGGGGCGGATACGCCTTCGCCAAGGGATGCTCCGACGGCACCCCGGTCAAAGGAACCGCAAAAGACTGTGTCATCATGGGAATTTATGCCCCGGATGACACGGCGGACCTGAAGAACCTGGATGCGTTCCGTAAATCAGGTATGAAAGTGGCTTCAATCGGCCCCATCACTCGCGACCTTCGGATTCCCGGGGGGAGGACAGTACCGCGTGAGACCGATGTCCATGTCGGGCGTATGACCGACACCTTCGGCATTTTCGCCCTCCCCGGCTTCGAGCGTAAAATCTGCCCCCTCTCAGGAGTCCTGGTCACCTCGCTGCTCTGGACCATGTCTACGGAAATCGCGTACCAGATAAAAGACCGCACCGGCGGCGATGTTCCCGGTATCTACTGCAACGGCGCAATAACCTGGGATGCGTGGTGGGACGAGCAGGTACGGGCCATGTATGAATCGAGGGGATATTGAAAAAAGGAGACAGGATAGATTAAAAAATCAACGACAGAATTATCAAGTATTCAAATCCTGTTAATCTTTTAAATCCTGTCAAAGTATTTATGCTGTAACATCTTCGGCCTAACTTCTTTCTTTGCGAGATGTTTTTACTAATGGTGATTTTTTACCTATTCCCCATTTCATGGACAATATCGCAGTAAAGCCGCACCCGCTCCACAGGAGTTGCGGGAGTCACCGGGCTGCCGATGCTCATAATGAAGCGGCTTCGGTTGGCGCGGCCTGCGGCGATCTGACGTTTTATCTCTGCGCGAAGCTCCTGTTCAGAGCCGTTCTGTAGCACCCCAATTGAGTCCAGATTGCCGAGAAGGGTGCACCGTCCCGGGACATTCGTAGCCAATTCCGCTACATCAATCTCAAATCCTTTTTTCCCCTCTTCCAGCGAGAGTGCGTCCGCGCCGGCGGAAAGGAGCAGATCCCATTTGCCTGCAGGGCTGCCGCAGTAATAGTAGACACTCTTCATACCGCAGGCGCTTATCTCTTCGATGAGCCTTCGGAGAAAGGGAAGATTGAGAGAGGCAAAAGCGGCCGGGCTGATCATGTCGGTCATGCATTCCTCGATCCAGATGCCTCTTGCGCCGAGCGCAGCAGCCTGACGGACACAGTGAAGACTGAGCTCCAGGTACCGGGCGGCGGCATGGCGCACCAGCTCGGGCTGGGAGGCGATCATCACCATCATGTTCTCGAATCCCCAGAGATCGTAGCAACGCCAGAGCGGAGAGGAAACATGGCAAAAGGGGAAAACCTCCCCGCCGAATTCATCAAGGAGACGCGCCGCAAGAACGCCGCTGCCGTCTTCGATGGTTTTCCCTGAGCCGGCGGGAAGGGGAATCAGCGCATCAACCTCGTCCGTTGTCTCTGTAAGAGTAAAATGGGGTATTGCCTCACCACCAGTTAGATGCTCGCCGCCGATGGGAGGTTCGAAGAGCCGCTCGGATACACCGCTCCTTCGGTCGATACGGAATACTCCCTCCGGGCGAACTTCCAGATCAATATTCTTCCGATTTTCGCGGGACAGTGTATAAGGAAGCCTGAACCAGTCCTGGCCGGTACAGCGGATAACCTCCCGCCTCCAGGAGAGCTGTGTTTCGATGTCCGGGGAGAATTGGTTCCACCACGGAACGCCGGTAAGCTTTGCCCAGTGATCGCGGATGAATATGGATTCATAGCAGATCACCGCCGGGATTTCGGGAGTCCCTTCCGGCGAGAACGCTGCCTCGATCTTTTCTTTTCCGGTCATGGATTCGGCTCCCGGGTGACTATTTCGGTTAACTACTTCTTTTTTAGGTTGAGGATAACCTGCTGGATTCGTTTCTGCACCTTCTTGTAATCGATAGCCTGCCCTCGGCGAAGGAGGGGGATGATTCAGTGAAAACCAATATAACATAGTGGAAGGGATGGATGCAAACAAGCGGGATTGAGATTTGTAAATTAGAGAATTAATCTTGACACTGAATACTATTGCGTTTATATATGATTTGCAACCACAAAAGATTTACAACTATGTATGCGTAATGCGAATGATGTTTCATTTCACAATACGTTAGTTAATGGCGGTCGGCATAATCCTCAAGAGAATAATATGAAAATCGATAGCAAATACCTTGGCAAGTGGCGGATTCTTGAAATGTCTAATTGGGACAAGGACTTCATTGATTTGGTCGCCCCGGGGCACTTGACAGTGAAAGCAGATGGGTCAGGTTATCTTGCCTTCGGAGTCATAGAAGCAGAAGTCGATTTACAAATGGAAGAGACCGGGGGGACAGAGCGGATAGCCTTTTCGTTTGCCGGATCGGATGAGGGAGATGAAGTATCCGGAAGAGGTTGGGCTATTATAGATAGCGACGAAATGCATGGATGGATCGGATTTCATCTTGGTGACGATACCACGTTCAAGGCGAAACGCCATGAGGCAAAGGGATAGAAGCCCTCATCATTACTATATATAGGTCGCTCGATTCCTCTAAGAGAGCTTTAAAATCAGTACGACGTTTCCTCATGGAGGCAGGAATCGATCATGTTGAAATATAAAGGCTATACCGGGCGTGTTGAATATGATGATGAAGCGAAAGTATTCCACGGCGAAGTACTTGATACGAAAGATGTAATCACTTTCCACGGTACCACGGTTTATGAGATAGAGGCTGCTTTCCGAGAATCCATCGATGATTATCTCGCATTCTGCTGTGAACGCGGCGAAAAGCCTGAAAAACCATTTTCCGGCAAGTTTGTTTTACGGATCCCGTCCGAATTACATCATAAGTTATGTATTGAAGCAAGTAAATCCGGAAAAAGCCTGAATAATTGGCTGGTTGACGTATCGAAAACTGTAATAAATTAAGCGGCAAAAGCATCTTCTTTTCAACACCAATGAGGAAAATCATGAATCGCCGTAACGTTCTCACACTCATCCCGCTTTCCCTTGCGGGGATTTCCACTTTCGCCGGTAGTGCCCGTGCGAAAGACAAAACTCCGCTTGCCCTGCAGTTCACCGCCCGGATGCGTGAGCAGTTCGACCGAATCAAATCAACCCAGTCGGAAGAGCTGCTCGAAGCTTCTTATCGTGTGGCGGACACGGTCAAAAGCGGGCATAAGTGCTATATAAGCTGGGATATGGGGCACCGGACCACCTATGACATCTGGCCGGACCGTCCGGGCGACACCGACATCTTCGTGAAAGACCTTCCAACCAAAGCTGAAAAAGGCGACCTGATCATCACCAACGCCGCCGCTTCGGAAGAGCTTCTCGGCAGGCTGCGCCGATTCCATGAACAGGGAGTGTTCATCATCGGCGGCCCCCGCTCATGGGGCGGGGACTGCATCGGCAGCGAGATGATAGTCCCCGAAATTCGGAAACTGAAAGTCCGCCCTTTCTCCGACCTCTGGATCGAGCTGTACGAAACCGCTTACGGCGCAGTGGTGAATGTCCCCGGTTCGCCCTATCCCATGGGGCCTTCCTCCGGCGGCTCCGGGGTGATGACCTACTGGATGATCACCGCCGACGCCGCCCGCCTTCTTTCACGGAGTGGCAACTCGTTCACCGTTTACGGCGATGAACCCACTCTGAACGCTAACGCCGCCCGGGTCAACATGAACCGTCCCCTCGGCGGTCTCTACTACGAAACTGCAATCGCCCAGCAAAAAACCATCGAGAGCGAAATAGACCGTATCGGCCGCATCGCCGAAATGGCGGTG
>JAUYCD010000203.1 GCA_030692375.1 Candidatus Latescibacter sp.
CAGATCTGCCCCAGATAAATAAAAAAGACTTAAGCTAATTGGCCTAAGTCTTTGTCTCCTACTGGTAGCGGCGCAGGGATTCGAACCCCGGACACGCGGATTATGATTCCGCTGCTCTAACCAGCTGAGCTACGCCGCCAAATATCTATGATTGCAGTATGTTCGTAAGTATAAATTATACAATTTTGAGTGATGAAAAGCAAGCAAAATCATTGAAACAGCTCGCTCTGTGGCATCCCTTTTACCGGCAGGCCGAGGTGACGGTACGCTTCAGCTCCTACCAGCCGGCCCCGCTTGGTGCGAAGGAGGTAGCCGATTTTGAGGAGATACGGCTCCACCAGCTCCTCGATGGTGTTGGATTCTTCCGAAAGGGTGGCCGCCACTGCCTCTATACCAACAGGGCCGCCGTTGTAATAGTCGATGATAATTTTCAAAAGCGCGCGGTCGAGGTCATCCAGCCCACGGCTGTCGATGCCCTCCATAGCCAGTGATTTCTGGGCGGTCTCGGAGTCAATGGCGCCATGTCCCCGGACTGTTGCATAGTCGCGGACCCTGCGCAGGAGACGGTTGGCGATGCGCGGAGTCCCACGGGAACGCTGGGCGATGATTTCAGCCCCTTCGCTGTCAGTACTGATGCCGAGGATTTCCGCAGACCGTATCACTATCTTGTAAATATCCTCTGGCGGATAGAAATCAAGGTGGTAGGTCATGCCGAAACGGTCGCGGAGAGGCGGGGAGAGAAGACCGACCCGGGTGGTGGCGCCAACCAGGGTGAACCGTTTCAGGGGAACATTGATAACCTTCGAGAACGGCCCCTTGTCCAGCACAAAATCGATCTTGAAATCCTCCATCGCGGGATAGATGAATTCCTCGATATTTTTTGGCAGGCGGTGAATCTCGTCGATGAAGAGAACATCCCCGTTCTCCAGATTGGTGAGAATCCCCATCAAATCAGCAATACGGGTGAGCGCCGGGCCGGAAGAGGTAATGAGCCGGGCGTCCATCTCCTTCGCAATGATGTGAGCCAGTGTGGTTTTGCCCAGTCCCGGCGGGCCGTGCAGAAGGATATGCTCCTGCGGCTCGCCCCGTTTTTCGGCGGCCTCAAGAGATATGGAAAGTTTGTCTACTATGGCTTTCTGACCGATATATTCGCCTAACGTTTTCGGTCTCAGGCTCCAGGTAAAAACCTCTTCTTCGGGAGAGGAGGAATCCCCGGTAACTATTCTTTCGCGACTCACGGTGCCTTTGTCCCTCTGTGCCTTTGTGCCTTATATTTTGGATTCATAATTTTATCTTTTCCGCGTTTGTTCATCTGGTAAGTATTTTTAAAAATATTGCGCGCATGATTGCACATTTAGATCCTGAAACGAGTTCAGGATGACATGTGTCATGCCGAACTTGTTGCCGCTTCGCGGGAACGATGAAACCGTTTCGGCATCTCTATATACGATCTCGAACCTTATCAAATGGCATACCCTGATTATCTTTTATTCCGCTTGAATATCTCCTGAATAAGTTCTTCCGCGGTCTCAAACTCAGGAAAGGCTTTTACGGTACGGCGGACCAGGTCTCTGGCTTCGAGTTCAGAGTACTGAAGTTGAAGGAGAATCTCGTATGCTTCCACCATGTATTCCTCGTCCATATCCGGTGCAGGAAATGGCTCCGGGATTTCTTCTTCCGAAAGAAAAGCAAATTTCGCCGCTTTCCCCTTTAATTCCATGACAATCTTCTGGGCGGTTTTGCTTCCGATTTCAGGCAGTCTCTTGAGTGTTCCCACGTCATTAAGCTCGATGGCTTTCGCTACATCTTTCACCGGTATGGTCAGCGCCCGGAGCGCTTTTTTCACTCCGAGCCCCTGCACCGTTATGAGGAGGGTAAAAAATTCAAGGTCGGTTTTACTTAAAAATCCTACCAGCCGCGGCATAAGATTTCCCATACCGATATTCCCCTCGATATACTGCATGGTATGCAGGGTCACCTCCTGCCCGACCTTTCCTCCGGCGCTCAGACGATCCATCAGGTCACGGCTGATGAGTACACCGTACGTAATGCCGTTCACCTCGACCAGAGCCAGGTCCTCGGTCACCGAATCCAGTATTCCGCGCACCATCACAATCATTTTGAGTCACCGTGGGTTACTGTATGAAGATGACACAGGGCGGTCGCAATGGCGTCAGTCACATCAGCCGGACCGGGTACTTTATCGCAATTCAAGAGAGTCGCCACCATGCCGGCTACCTGTTCCTTGGAGGCGTGGCCAATCCCGGAAACGGATTTTTTGATCCGCGTCGCCGAGTATGAACATACGGGAATGCCGGATTTCCCGGCCAGGAGAAAGAAAAGTCCCCGCACGTGTCCCATGATGACTGCGGTTTTGGGGTGTGCGTAATGTGAATAGAGTTCTTCAATCGCCACCGCATCCGGGCGGAATTCATCCACAATACCCTCGAAACTGCCGTATAGCTCGAAGAGCCGTTTTTCGAGGGGCTGAGAAGCCTTGCTCCGAATGACACCCGCTTCAACCAGCCGGGGCGTTCCTGAACCGCTCTCGATAACAGCATATCCGGTCACACCCAGCCCAGGGTCTACCCCCAAAACTCTCATGAATCAGACTTCTTCCATAAGTGAAACATCGATATCGAAGTTCGCCCAGACCTTCTGCACATCTTCGGATTCTTCAATAGCTTCCATGAGTTTCATAAGAGTTTTGGCGTCTTTCCCTTCGATTTTGACCGTAGTTTGAGGTACTTTCGAGATTTCAGCGCTCTCATACTTGATTTTCCTGGAATCGAAATATGCCTGGACGTTTGGGAAAGCCTTCTGAGAGCATACGACTTCATACGTGGAATCCTCCACACTCATGTCATCGGCGCCTGATTCCAGGACATGTTCCATCATGTCGTCCTCACTCATGACCTTGGCATTGAAAGTCAATACTCCCTTTGTATCGAACATCCAGGATACTGCGCCGTTTTCAGCGAGAGAGCCGTTGTACTTGCTGAAAAGATGACGGACTTCGGATACGGTACGCTGCTTGTTGTCGGTCATGCATTCCACGATAATGGCCACTCCTCCGGGACCGTATCCTTCATAGACGATCTCTTCATAATGCACACCGGGCAGATCGCCCGTTCCGCGCTGGATTGCTTTTTTGATATTATCCATAGGCATGTTGGCCGCGCGAGCTGCAGTTATGGCGGTTCTCAGCCGTGGATTGATGTTTTCGTCGCCTCCGCCGTTACGGGCGGCCACCTGAATTTCCTTGATGAGAGTAGTAAATATTTTCCCTCTCTTGGCATCCAGGGCGCCTTTTTTACGGCGAATGGTTGCCCATTTGGAATGACCAGACATTGAACAGTCCTCCCTGTATCTAAAAAATACTGCGTGTTTTGTATAAAAATACGAGAGTTTGGTGTTTTTAGAAAAGCAAAATTTTACTGACTACACCACCCGCTGTCAGGAACAGAGGAAATGAGATGTATCGTAGAATGGAGGATGAAGAGTTCTGTAAATAATGATCATGATAACCTGACCTTGCCGCTGATCAAAAACAATGTATGTACACGTGCGGAACCCCATCAAGGCTCCGCACAGAACACATTACCTCTCTACTTCCTCTTCCTTGTTGGCCTCGATGATCTTCTGCGCCAGTTCAGAAGGAACCATCTCATAGTGGGAGAATGTGCGCGAGTATGCGCCCCGTCCCTGCGTGAGAGAGCGGAGGTGGGTGGCATACTGGTACAGCTCAATCAGAGGAACCTGCGCTTTTACAATCTGGAAGATGCCCGAAGGCTCCATGCCCATGATCTTGCCGCGGCGGGAAGAAAGGTCGCCCATCACATCGCCGGTATAGGCATCGGGAACTTTCACCTCGATATTATAAATAGGCTCGAGGAGAATGGGTCTGGCTTTCAGGAAGCATTCCCGGAAACACAGCACTGAAGCCATCTTAAACGCCAGCTCCGATGAATCGACCGTATGAAATGAACCGTAGTACAGGGCAACCTTGATATCTATAACCTTGCAGTGGGAGAGTGGACCGCGCTCCAAAGCCTCATTGAGACCCTTTTCTACCGCCGGGATGAACCGCGAGGGAATCACACCGCCCTTGATCTCGTCCGCAAAAAGGAATCCCTCACCGCGAGGCATCGGTTCCATCCTGAAGTACACTTCACCATATTGGCCGCGGCCGCCGGTCTGCTTTTTGTACCGGTATTTTTCATCGGATTTTCCGGTGATGGTCTCACGGTAGGGAATCTTGGGCTCTCTCAGTTCAACTTCGATGTTATTTTTTTTCTTGAACCGATCGATAATAACATCTATGTGCACACCGCCCATACCTTCAAGGATAATCTGCCGTAACTCAGCATCGTTGCGGACACGGAAGGAGGGGTCTTCTTCACGGAGTCTGTTCAAACCCTGTGATACCTTGTCCTCTTCGCCTTTGGTCTTCGGATATACCGCCACATCCATCACCGGTACAGGGAAAACAAGCGGGTCAATATCGAGCTGGAGTTGTTTCGAACAGAGAGAGTCGCCGGTTCTGGTTCCCTTCAGTTTCACCAACGTTCCGATATCCCCGCAGTTGACCATGGGTATTTCTATTCTTTCCTTTCCGATGAGGCTGTAAATCAGCGTGGGCCGCTCGGATACCGAGTGGGTGGAGTTGAATAGTTCGTCGCCGGATTTATATGAGCCGGAAAAAATCCTGAAAAGAGAAAGTTCGCCGAGGTGCGGCTCCATCACCGTTTTGAATACCTGGATGGCAAGGGGCGAACCATTGGAGGGTTTGAGCTCTATCTCACCGCCGGTTTTCCTGGCTTTGATACCGGGCATCTCTGCGGGCGAGGGCATGCTGTCCGCTATAAGTTTCATGACAAGGTCTACCCCCACTGCGGTAAAGGCGTCGGCAAAAAGCACCGGAAATAGTGTCCTGTCCTGAATGGCCTTTTTGATACCGCCGCCTATCTCTTCAGGGGTCAGCCCGGCTTCGAAATACTTTTCCATAAGTGTGTCGTCGCTCTCTGCAGCGGCCTCGATCATCTTTTCATGAAGCTCTTCAGCATCCGATTTTAAATTTGCGGAAATTTCTCCAGCCGTTCCCTGGCCGTTTCCATCCACCTGGTAGATGTATTCCTTCATGGATACAATGTCGACTATCCGGTTGAACCCGGGACCGGGATTGACCGGTATCTGAATGGGAAGGGCTTTATTGCCAAACCGGTCCTGGATGGCTTTCAGGACATCAATTGCTTTCGAGTGTTCCTTGCCGGCGCGGTTCACCAGGATAACCAGAGGTTTCTTCCTGTTTTCGCAGAGATCCCAGACTGTTTCGGTGCCGATCTCAAGTCCGGTCAGCGCATCCACGGTAATCACGGCGCAATCCGCCCCCCGCATGCCGCAAATCACTTCTCCGACAAAATCGGCATAGCCCGGAGTATCGATAATATTCAGCTTGCGCCCCTGCCATTCAGTCTGGACTATCGAGGCGCTGATGGATATCTTGCGAGCGATCTCATCTTCAAGGTAATCTGATTTGGTATTGCCTTCATCGATCTTTCCCATGCGGGGTGTTGCACCACTGGTAAACAGAATGGCCTCGGTCATGGTGGTTTTGCCCGAGGCGCCGTGACCAAGAAAAACCACATTACGAATGTCTCTGGTGTCGTAAACTTTCACCGGTGTTTCTCCCGAAAAATGATTTTTAATTGATTAGATTATTCAAAGGGAAATGATATTGATGCATCTTGGGAATATCTTTTGAATTTACCATATCATTGAGGATATGTCAAGAAAAGGTTAAGCTCCAGGCTCTCTTTCCTTCTGGAATTGCGGTATTTTTGGGGGGCATCGCTGCAGATACTATACCCGGGTAAAGAAAACTATGGGAAGGTATTGAGATCAGGTATTTGGTGCCGAAGGGGGGATTTGAACCCCCACAGGCTTGCGCCCGCCGGTCCCTGAAACCGGTGCGTCTACCAATTCCACCACTTCGGCCCCGAATGGTCAAAATATATTTTAAAAAGGGAGAAAAATCAACAGAAAAGTCTAGTGCATTTTCCTTTGGCTTTATATCTTTTCCTTTTATTCTGGATTCTCAGCCCTGAATTCTTTTTGGTTATGTCATTTGGAAAGTATTTTTGAAAATATGCTCCTTGATTGCACATTTAGATCCTGAAACGAGTTCAGGATGTAGCGGACTCTTCGACAGGCTCAGAGTCCTCTGACCGAGCACTGAGCTTGTCGAAGTGCACGTGTCATGCCGAACTTGTTGCCGCTTCGCGGGAACGATGAAACCGTTTCGGCATCTATAATACGATCACGAACCTTATCTAATGGCATAGCCCTGTATTCTTTTTCTATTTCTTTACCAGGTCCTCACGGATCGGCGAGAAGAAATCGAGGAGCACCGATGGTTCCTCGAATGTCCAGGCGTTGTGCTCGATCCCGATCGGGGCGCGGTAGAAATCGCCGGGCATCAAAGTCCGCACCTCATCGCCCACTTTGAAACCCATCTTTCCGCTGACCAGATACCCCATCTGCTCGTGCTTCTCATGGGTGTGGAGCGGGAAGACCTTGTGGGGCGGGAAATGGTAGATGATCGCCTGGATGTTTTCGGCTGTATAGATCGCGCGCCAGACGTTCCCTTCCACAATCTCGGATTTCAGGTCTCTCTCGTTGAAGAAATGCTTGATGTCATCCGGGATCATTAAAGGTTCTCCTTCGAATTGGCAAGTATCGGGATGGCTTTCTGAACCCAGGCGAATTCCGGATCGGTTATGGGGTTCTGCTTACGGATATTTCCGGCCAGAAACCAGATGTAGAACATGGTATATCCCGGCGCGGTCACCAGCGTATGGTAGCCGTCCGGCATGAGAATTACAGTTTCGTCGGTGATTACATCGGCGCGGTCATAGGCGCCCGGTTTATAATGACGGTCCAGGCCGAAACCCTCGGCCGGAGAAACCTTGTAGTAATAGATTTCCTCCATGTACACTTCACGGGGCAAGTCGTCCTTTTCATGCTTGTGAGGCGGGAATGTTGCCCAGTTCCCCGATGGTACTATGGTCTCTCCGACAAACAGGCGCTGGGCAGGACGGTCATCGAGGAGGATGCCTTTGAAAAAGCGGGTGAAATTGGTGGCGCCCCAGGTTCCGGTGGAAACCTGGTCGGGGCTGATGACATACGGTTCCCCCTTGAGGTCGCTTTTCGCGCAGCAGACCGCGATCTCGCAGGGGCCGTTCTCCGCGGTTACCTCGTAATCCGAATTGAAAGGCGCATAAAGAGAAAATCCCTTTCCGGCGAACGGGTTCGGCCTTCCTCCCAGGATACCCAAGCTTTTGCCGTTCACTATGAACGTGACTTTGCCGCCCAGAATGTCGAACAGCACCTCATGTTCTGCCGTATTACCCGTATAGGACTCTCCGGCGCCGAGGACTATCTTGTGGAAATTCAGGAGCTTCATTCCTGAAGCATCGATTTTGTTGAATCCCTTGCCGTTCGGTACTTTCTGAAACATTTCCATGAGAGCGCTCCTTCATAAGGTTATCAGAGAATGTTCATCCGGTAAGTATTTCTTGAAAATAGTAAGTTAATGGGGAAAAAAGAAATTTCTCCAATATTTTCTGGTGTTTTTAAACCTCACCCCTTGTTCCCCTCTCCTAGTCAGGAGAGGGGATAACTCATTGCTGGCTATTTTGTTACCCTCTCCTAATTAGGAGAGGGTGGCCAAAAGCCGGGTGAGGTTTTCGACAGAGTTGGAAGCATTGTTACACTATTTGCCTGATCATCTTGATAGTGTCCGTATATTTTTAAAAATATCCTACATTCTACCATACAGAGCAAGCGCTTTATCATCCCGGAATTCGTATTTTGAACCGATTTCTCCTTGCGCAGCCCGGATGTTTTCCATTATTATCTCTTTCACCATACAGTTTGCTCCCCAGGAGAGATAGGGATGTTTCATGGAGAACACGCTTTCATTCAATAATGAAGACGATCTGGAATATTTCCTGAGCATACCGTACGCCGAAACAGTCGAATTGATGAAACGGCTGGACGGTGATTTCATGATTCTCGGCATCGGGGGTAAAATGGGACCCACGCTCGGAAGGATGATCGTGCTGGCCGCAGAAGAAGCAGGCATTTCTAAAAAAGTGTACGGTGTATCCCGATTTTCCAACCGTCACCTCATCCCCCGACTGGAAAACTGGGGGATACGGTGCATTTCCTGCGATCTTTTGCATCCCGAAGAGGCGGCGCGCCTGCCGAAAGTGAAAAATATCATCTTCATGGCAGGCAGGAAATTCGGCCAGACAGGTTCGGATTACCTTACCTGGGCGTTGAATGTCATCGTTCCCAACAATGCCGCCGCCTGTTTCACCGAATCCAGGTTCGTGGTTTTCTCTACCGGTAGCATCTATGATCTGTGGCCTTCCGATTCAGACGGCCCTTCCGAATCGGATACAACCTATGCGATCGGTGAATATGCCAATTCCTGCCTGGGGCGTGAAAGAATTTTCGAATACTACTCCCGGACTTACGGAACGAAAGTTCTGCTGTTCCGGCTCAACTACGCCATCGATCTCCGGTACGGGGTTCTCCTTGAAATCGGAAAGCAGGTATATGAGGGCAAACCGAACAACCTGGCAATGGGCTATGCGAATGTTATCTGGCAGGGGGATGCGAACAACTTGGCGATACGGTGCCTGGAACTGGCCGCCTGCCCTCCCCGTATTCTGAATGTAACCGGCGACAAGATCCGGATACGGGATATCGCACTGCGCTTCGGGAAGATCATGGACAGGAAGGCGGTATTTTCAGGTAACGAGGCGCCGACAGCCCTTCTCTCCAGCAACACCGCCATGAAAGGTATCTTCGGGGCGCCGCCGACCTCCATCGAGCAGATGCTCCGGTGGATAACGGACTGGATCGTACGGGGCGGAAAATCACTTGACAAGCCGACCCATTACCAGACCCGAGACGGGCAGTTTCTGGATACATAAAGGAAAACTTAGAAATTCTGTTTCTCGCAAAGTTCGCAAAGTTCGCAAAGAAAATATAACTTTATCAATTGTTTTTATAGCATTCTCCCGCAATATGTTAAAATTGTTAAGATACCATAAATTATCCGTGATGCATTCGAATTCCCAGCATTTTTCTTTCTTCATTGACTTTGCGAACTTTGCGAGAAGAAAATCTTTTATTCTGCATTCTGAATTCTGGCTATTTGATTCTTTCCTACGGATAAAAACCATGTCTTACCCCATGCCGCCGGAATCAATTCTTTCGCTCATCCGCCGGGGAACAGTCATTCCGGCGTCTCCCCTGGCTTTGAACAGCAGGCGGGAATTCGACCCCTGCCGTCAAACCGCCCTCATGCGCTACTACTGCCAGGCCGGCGCCGGGGGTGTAGCGGTCGGGGTGCATACCACCCAGTTCGCGATTCGCAATCCGGAAGTGGACCTTTTTGAAACGGTGCTCCAAACCTGCGCCCAGGCTCTGGACGAGTATACCCGTCAATCCGGGCGGCCGGTGATAAAAATCGCCGGCATTGTGGGAAGAACAGCGCAGGCGGCAAGAGAAGCGGAAACGGCTCTTTCCCACGGCTACCATGCCGGGCTTCTTTCTCTGTCCGCATTTGGTTCAGCCCCGATTTCTGAAATGATAGATCATGCGGAGGAGATTGCCCGTCTCATTCCCCTGTTCGGTTTTTACCTTCAGCCTTCGGTGGGCGGGAGAGTGCTTCCCCTGGAATTCTGGCGGAAATTTGTTCTTATCCCCAACGTGGTTGCCATCAAGATTGCGCCGTTCAACCGTTACCAGACATTCGATGTCATCCGCGCAGTGGCTGAAGAGGGCCTTGAGAACGATATCGCCCTTTATACGGGGAATGACGACCATATTATCACAGACCTCATCACCCCCTGGACTTTCACGGTGTCCGGAAACCGGAAAATCCTCAGAATCCGCGGAGGTCTTCTGGGTCAATGGGCGGTGGGAACGAAAAGGGCGGTGGAAATGCTTACCGAGATTCATGACCTCCTGGACACGGGAAGCGATATACATCCCGATATGCTCAAAAGGAACGTGGAGCTGACCGACGCCAATGCAGCTCTGTTCGATGCCGCCCACCAGTTCAGAGGGGTCATCCCCGGAGTGCACGAGGTGCTTCGCCGCAGCGGACTTCTGGAGGGTATATGGACATTGAATCCGGATGAGGGTTTGTCAGAGGGACAGTTTGATGAGATAGAACGTGTACTACATACCTATCCCCATCTTTTCGATGACACGTTCATAGAAGAAAATCGAGACTCGTGGCTTACGTAAAAGAATGAAGGTATCAGGGCTGCTGGTTTCGAATACATTTCTTATCCCGATATTTATTATATTAAAACTATGTTTTTCCGCGAAATCCGCGGCAAATAATTTTATGAGGTATCACCATGAATCGCCGGAGTTATCTTCAAGGCTTTGGAGCGGCCGGTATTTCTGCGGCGGCAGCGCTCGCCTCCCCGATTGAAGCCTCTGTCACAATGTCACGGATTCTTGCTTCACAATTTTCGTACCCGATTAAGACATTCGCTCCTGAAACGATCATCAAGGTTGGAATGATCGGCATCGATGGGCATACGGAGACCATACTCGGCGATCTTCCCCGTATGAAGAATGTGCAACTTACCACCTATGCCTGCTATGGGGCGCCGAAGCCTCCCCTGCCGAAGGGGGTGAGAATCTATGACCGCTACGAAGAGATGCTGGAAAAGGAAGAATTGGATGTTGTCGGGATATGTCTTCCCTATTCGTTGAATGCGGGCGCTTCCATCGCCGCCGCGAAAAAGAAACTCCATATAGTCACCGAAAAACCGGTCGCCACCACCATCGAAGACTTCGAAGCTCTTCTCAAAGCTGTAATTTCAAACCGGGTCCGTTTAACCGCTCTCCTGAATATGCGGCTGGAGCCGACCTTCCTGGCTGTTAAGGAAGCGGTCGCAGCCGGTAAAATCGGCGAGCCGATTCTGGTCACCGCCCAGAAATCATACAAATTCGGTCAGAACCGTCCGGATTTCTATAAAAAGAAAGAGACCTACGGCGGAACAATACCCTGGGTGGGCATCCACGCCCTGGATTACATTCATTTCACCACGGAATTGCATTACACCGAAGTCATGGCGTTCCATGGCAACAAGGATCACCCGGAGTACCCCGGCTTTGAAGATTATGCCGGTATCCTCCTCCGGTTGAGCAACGGCGGAACAGCCATGGTGAACATCGATTACCTTCGGCCTGAAACCGCTCCCACTCACGGAGATGACCGTCTCAGGATTATCGGCGCAGAAGGGGTAATCGAAATCAAAGATCTTGGCGCGCGAGTGGAATTGATTACTTCATCGAAGCCTTCACAGGACATTCCTCTTCCGGATAGAAAGCCATTCTTTGCAGATTTTATATCGGAGCTGAGAGGTGAAGGCAGGCATGTTTTGAAACCGGAAGAACCGTTCGAGATGACCAGAGTGGCTCTTTTGGCCTATCGGTCGGCGGAGAAAAATATACCGGTTAGACTTTAAACCACAGATTTACGTATTCGAATTGCATTCTCTTGATACAGGCAACCAACAGAATATTTTACATTATTATATATGACGACATATTTTTTTGCGTTTCTTTTCAAATTAGATGCCGAAACGGTTGCTAAAAGATGCGCTGCGCTTTCATCGTTCCCGCGAAGCGGCAACAAGTTCGGCATGACACGTGTCATCCTGAACTCGTTTCAGGATCTAATTCCAATTATTTTTCAAATTGACGTAAAACCTCACCCGCCCTTCGGGCACCCTCTCCTAATTAGGAGAGGGCCGGGGTGAGGTTAAAAAATGGAAATCATGCCATTTTGAACGCTTATTGGTCTAAACACTCAAAATATGCGTAATTATTTATGTCGTCATGCAACAAAATGAGAAAAGAATTCGAAATGCGAAGGCTCACGGCTTTTGGTATCGCATCCTTACTGTTACTATTTTTCTCGGTAAGCGGCTGCGATAACCAAAGCTCAAAAACATCTTCTATCCGTTCGCTCGCCCTTGTTAAAAAAGGTGCGAGATGGGGATATATCGATATTACCGGAAAATTCATCATAAAACCCAGATTCATCGATGCCTGGCCGTTCTCTGAAGGTTTAGCGCAGGTGAGGACCGGACGCAGATGGGGATATATACATGTGAACGGGAAGTTTGCAATCTCTCCACGGTACACGGATGCCTGGTCGTTTATCGAAGGAGTGGCCCGGGTGAAGACCGGGAATTCATGGAGCTTCATTAGTCCCGAAGGGAAGACGGTGACACCACGGTTCGATGGCGTCGACGATTTCAAAGGAGGGCTTGCGCGGGTAAAAAAGGATGGGAAATGGGGTTTTATCGATAAAACCGGCCGTTATGTCATACCGCCTATTTACGATGACTGTAATAATTTTGTTGAAGGGCCGGCACTTGTGAAAACCATTCACCGGTACGGTTTTATCGACAAAACCGGAAAATTCTCCATACCGCCGCGTTTTGACGGCGCATGGTCGTTTTCCGAGGGATTGGCATTGGTGCGATCAGGCGGACTCTGGGGATATATAGACAAAAACGGGGAATTTATCATCCCCCTCCAGTTCCGTGATGCGTGGTCTTTTTCCGATGGGTTGGCGCTGGTAAGAATTCATGGCCTCTGGGGATTTATCGATAAAACCGGGAAAATTGTGATTAAACCCGCCTACCGGGAAGCGTTGTCGTTTCAAAACGGACTGGCCCGTGTCAAAAGAGATCGTTCCTGGTCTTACATAGATAAAACGGGGGATACCGTCCATCCAAGATATGAAGATATACACGCTTTTTATGAAGGTTTGGAGCCTGTGGAAGTTAAAGGCAAATGGGGATATGTCAACAAGTCCAACCGGTTCGTTATTCCCCCGGAATTCGACGCCGCCGGGCCGTTTAAAAGCTTTTAAATGAAGCTCCCCGCCACAAGCAGCGGGGAATTCAACCCTAAGAAATTAAAGAATATGAATACCTTTGCCATTCGAACCGACAATCTCGTGCGCGATTTTAAAACGGTGCGTGCGGTGGATCATGTTTCTCTGGAAGTGCCGTCCGGGATTGTTTTCGGTTTTCTCGGACCGAACGGCGCAGGAAAGACCACCATGAT
>JAUYCD010000204.1 GCA_030692375.1 Candidatus Latescibacter sp.
CTCATGGCAGGCTCAACTCATTTGTATTGTGTTTGTTCGTCGTTATTTGTCTAACTACAATATAATACAATATATTAGTTGATGCACTGCCTTTTTTTATGAATAATCCGGGCTAATACATTGCGTATAAATTTACCAGATATTTATGGGGGGCTAATCTTTTCAGACAAGCCCCCATTTCACCTAACGCTTACCTCCATACCCCGAATATCTCCCTTCCTTCTTTCACTATTCCCGCCAGTTCCTCACGGGTTATCCTCTTATCTTCCAGAGCGTTTCCGAGCACGGCCAGAAAGTCCCCCGCTTCCTTGAGTGTTCGGGCTACCTTTGTAAACATTATCCCCAGAATCCCTGCGCCTACGGCAAGAACCACAGAAAGAGCCAGGGAAACAACCTCTCCGGAGAGCGCTGAGGTGATTTTCCCCAGTATCTCCACCGCTTCCGCCTGTGCAGCAAAGAAAAAGAGAAGAATTGCTGAAACAGGGAGTGTCGTCATTTTTAACATTCTTCACCTCCTTTTATAGTGTGATGTGTCCTTTTTGCCAGAGTCAAACCGGCCTCTGAATCGGCCCGGCATCCTTTATCCCCGGATTCTATCCATTTCAAGCCGGAATCTTTCGTTCCAGGCGTATAAAGCGACGGTTGATTTCCTCATGTTTCGCTGTACAGGTGTCCTGCCAGATCATCCCTTTTCGAATTTCACGGACATGCTCCCCGATGGAGTCTACTTTTGTGTTAATCCGTTCCAGGAACAGAAGCATTCCCAAAACCAGGAACGGAGTACCCAGTTTTACCAGTTCGATAAATTCCATGCCGATCACCCCCTTTCAAAAGATTATCTCAATTGTGTTTTTTTCCGGTTTCTCTTTTTTACATTCTGGCTTCAGGATTCTTCGTTCTGTTTTTTATTCTCCTTTTCCATGAAAATGTTATATTATTTCCTTAAACTTGATTTTTAAATGACTTGTGAAGAAGTTGGAACCATGCACGATCCAAACAAGATCCCTGACCTTTCCTATATTAACAAGCGCCGGGAAGAAGCCCGCCGGATCAGAAGAAGAGCAAGTGTCGACGACATTATTCAGCGCAACCGCTCCACTCTCCTCATCAATCTGTTGATCGAGGTAATGGCGGGGTTGATTCTCATGGCCGGCATCTTCTATACCGCTTATTTTCTAACCATGCGCCGAAGCCTTCTCCATCCCGGTCAATACACATTGTATATGGGTGTGCTCGCTTTCTTCAGCGTCGGCTGGTTTATCTACATCGTCTACAAAGCGCGGAACAAGTATCTCCTCTACCGGAAATATTCAACCAAAATCAAATCGCCGGACGATTCTGAAGAAGGTGATATTACTCCTTGACCCCCCCGGAAGTATTTGGACTTTGGGCTGTTTTTCACCCTCTCCACCTTGCCGTTTCGGGACGAAGATCCAGATGGAGAAATGTCTCGTACCGCCCGATGCCTCCGAATCCCATCTCTTCAGCCAGGGTATACAGCGCCTGGAGAGCTTCAGCGTGCTGAAGCTTTATATCATCCGCCGGACTTATATCGGTGGCGAACAGGAGATGCCATGACCGCGCGGCCCCTCCTACCTCGCTGTTGTGTTTGGCGCACCGGTATCCCGAATTGACGATTATCGGGAAACCGAGCTCCATCCGCATATGCTCGAGCATGGCCGCCTGACGGTAAAATGCCGGGATGATCTTCATTGTGTCGCAGCAGGGACAAACGAAATCGCTGTATAAAAAATGCTCGGTTACGTAATAATTTGGCTTTTCACGGATGGATAATTCCTTTAACGCCATAATTCTTTTCCCCTTTCATGTAACCTGAAATGTGAAACTATCTGAATTTTGTTACACTGTGTCCTGGTTTATATTGGAATGATCACTTCATCTGTGACTTAATAATCGGAGAATCTGTAACCTTGCTTTTTATAAAGCAAATCTGGTTCTTCCCCTCTCTTTTTAAGAGAGGGGATCAAGGGGTGAGTCATCCTTTTATTATTCCCATAGGGTGAATCACACAGAGTTGGGGAGAGGCGGTGGTGGTAACCGCGAAAACGAGGATGCGGTCCGCCCCTTCGGCTTCGTCTTGCGTAGTCGTGTTGCCGAAAGTTGTGGAAATCGTACGGTCGAAATAGAAGTAGAAAGTGGATGATCCGGCAAGTCCGGTCGCCGACCCTGAAGTGATGGAGAAGTACCCGTCGCCGACCCGCAGCGTTCCAGCACTCCAACTGACGCTGTTCCAGGAAGATGCGGTAACTGTGCCGAAGAACCGGAATGCCTGGTTCATGAATCCGGGACGGCTGGAGCCTGTTTCCGCCGCTGTCGAGCTTTCTGCCAGCGCCGCTCGTGTGTGCTTTAATCCTTCTTCCTGGGACTTTCTGAGGGCTGCCAGGATGTCGGCCACACCGCTTGAGGAACTGTCGAGATGCACCCGAACTCGCCAGGGATGGAGAATATCCACCTCACGGTCCATCACACGGGTATTCACAGCCAGTCCGATCACCGGGTCGATAACCGTGACTTCATCCCCCAGCCCGAACCGGTCTGCCTCCCTCTCCGCCCTTATATCTCCGTAGAGATCGACCAGGTCCACCTCGTAGGTGATTTCCGGATTCTTCCTTGCTTCGAGTAATTCCACAGTACGGTTCCAGAGGGTATCGGCGCTCTTCCCGATGGTAAAAGGCCTTGTACAGGCGCCTTCGGCGATCTGTACGCTGTCGACATAAAATGTGGCGGTTCCCGCGCTTTCCTGCATTACTTTCACGGTAACAGTGGCGGCGCCGGACTTCCAGTTTTCGATCCGTATAACCGCAAGACCTGTCCCGTTTACCGCCTCCGGCCGACGGTACACCGTGGTCCCGTCATCCACCTGTACCCGGACTGCCCCGGATGAGAGAATGACATGAGCGAGAAGGCTGTACACCTTTCCGACCGTAACCCCCACATCCTGTTTAATGCCCTGGCCGGATGCGGAAGTCGCCGCTTTCTGAGACGCGGTGCCGTAAAGGTAGTACTGTGGATCGGTGTTCCTGCTGGCTGTGGCGCCCATGTTGACCCAGTGTTCGCAGAGCCCGCCGGTATATGTCCCGTCAAGCGCTGGAGTGGCAACCAGGTTCACCGTGTCCTCAAGGGTGGGCTCATGGCAGACCGCTTCATGGAGTCCGTAGTATGATATTGAGTCTGTATCTTCGGCGTATCTTTCTCCCCCGCTTGCTGTTGCACTGCTGAGAAGAAGCGGTGGATCCCCTCCCCCGAGACCGTAGACACGATTAGCCAGACGGCTGATGTTCACTGTCCGGGCGGCGCCTTTCAGATTCAACCCATACCGGAAGATCACCCCGTTCGATTCACCGATTTGATGCAGGATATTGATGTTCCCGGATGCTTCGTCCAGCTCAAGTTCCCCTCCGGTGAGCGAACAGATGCGGAGAAGACAGTCAAGAACCGATTCAAATTCGAAACGGACGAACGGTATCGTTCCCGCAGGCTCGACCGTGCCGACCCCGAATGCGGAGTAGCCGAGCACCCGAAGAGCCAGCTCACTGGGTGTATGGTTAATGCAGTCGGCCGCTTCGGAGAATATCTCATTCCCGGCATCGGCGAGGATATGACGGGCTGTTGCGGTGAGGCTTGCCCGCTCTCTTATGCGGGACTCTTTCATCTCCATCACCCTGAATGTTGATTGTGCACCGTCAGGCAGAGTCCTGAGCCGGAGGAATGATTGCCCCGGTGTGATATACTCCCATTCTTCCCGCTCCACCGTTTCCACCGTGATAAGAGCGGGCGTGTTTACCTTTTCCCGGAGACGGGCGGCGACAAGGCCGGAGAGTTTGGCTACACGGTTTCCGTTTTCGTCAAGAATATCTACCGCATATCTCATAATGCCTCCATTTTCTTATTGACAGGATTTACAAGATATTACAAGATTATTTTCTTGTTTTTCGTTAAGCATTTTAATCTTGTTAATCTTGTCAATCCTGTCTAATTTTTCCCTTTTTTCCCTTTGCGAACTTTGTGAGAGATATTTTTTTCTTCTTTCATTTTTACAAAAACCTCCTTCTGTATCTCACCTCCATCTTTGCCGCTTCTGTTTTCGAGTAGATCATGGTCTGGGTATGATCGGTTGCAGTTCGCCGCCTTCCCGGGATCAGCGCCGGAATCTCTCCGCTCAGAGAATTGATGACATTGGTTCTCGTCCCTGCGGAAACATCGAAAAGCGCCGCCGTTTTCCGTTCCGAATCCAGGGTAAGGAGATCACCTTCTTCAAGCGATCCCGTGTAGGATACCGGAACATTGAGATTTTTCACTGCCTTCGTGTCCGTGGCTATCTTCAGCATCTCATCTGCGGAGAGCATTCGTGACCATCCCGCGATGAGGCTGAACACTGCATCCGGCTGCATTGTCCCGTCTCCACTGTGCAGTGTAAGTCCTTCCGGTGCTTGCGTTATAACCGTTGTGTTGCCACCCACTCCAGCCTGGACTCCGTCAATGAATAGTTTCATTCCCCCGGCGTTGCTGTGGTCGTAGGTTATACCGATTACTATTCGCGTACCGGCAGTGAAAGCCTGGAACGGGGTGGAAACCTCAGCATCCGCTCCGGCGGCTCGTTTCCGGAATACCCAGGCCTGCGCCGAGCCGTCCCAGTACAAGCGAATAAAGTTGTCCGCATCATAACGATGCTCCAGAATAACCACATCCTCGGTTTGCGTCGAACTTTGCCACTGGGGTTCGAACACAACCACCCAGGCGCCGTCATCAGAATTGCCCGGTGCGGTATATGATAGTGTACTGCTTCCTGTTACCAATATACCCATCCCGGTTTCCGTCGTACGATATGCCCCGGCTTCCCCGTTTGACGGGGTAAAAGTGCCGGTCAGTGCGGCATTTTCAACATCACGGAATGCTAATCCGTCGGCATAATTGCAGAGAAACACCATGTCTCCCATGGAGAATGAGGGATTCGCAGCCGGCCCGGTGATCACATAGACCGCGTCCGATGGCGCATTCCCAAGATCGAGAGAATTGAATCCTCCCACCCCTGGAGAAAATTCTTTGCGGACGATATCGTTCGAGAGTGCATATGGTATGGGGCATTTCATTGTCACCCGTACACGGGCGCTTGTGGAAATGTCCCGTTTCCCAAGCGTTTCCGCCTGATCGATGGATTCATAATAGACCTGCCAGTGACGGTCTCCCATATCCGATCGTTCCAGGTGCACCGGCGCAGTGGAACGCCAGGGATTTCCCTCGAACGTGGTTAAAAAACTTTTCAGATAGGCCAGCCGCAGCCGTAAGTCCTCGGGAGATGTACCGTGGACATGTCCTTCCAGCACAATGCGTTTTAGCGCAAAGTATTCATCCCAAACCTTCCAGGTATGCGCTCCGGGAAGGAGTTCTTCATCCGGAACCACCTTCGGAAGATCGAGCCCGCTGATCCGATCCACATAAAATCCGAAATCATGCAGATTCTTTCCGGCCAGGAGTATGCTTGCGGAAAGTCCGCTCATAAATTCGGGAGCCGAGATGGTGGACGAGGCTTTCATAACGGTAAAGAAACTATCAAGGTCTTCCGTTGCGCACTCGAACGTTGTCAGAAAAGCTCCCGCCCCGAATGATGTTGCAGTGCCTTCCTGGTTGCGGGCTTTGGCCTTGAACTCATACTCGGTCGAAGGATTAAGCCCCCCTGCGGACGCTGTTCCCCAGGCGCTCCTGGTTCTCCAAACCGGCGACGATGACCCGTTTCCGGAGGCATCGAGATACTGTCCGGTAGTTGCATTATAGATCGCATACTCGGTATAGCTCGGGTTTCCGTCGGCGTCAAGCGTAACTAGGCCTGAAGTCGAACCCACCGCTGTAAGAATCGGAGCGGCAGGCGGTTCCGCTAGAGTAAATGCGTATCTCCCTCCTCCGAATCCGGTTTCGGTCATGGTGTGTTCCTCCTTCAAAATGTATTTATCGAGTAATTTGTCTTGAACTCATACTCGTCCGCAGGATGATGAGCGCACTGTGTCATGCCGAACTTGTTTCGGCATCTATGGGTTATGTATAAAAGCAAGAATCAATTCCAGATTCCTTGCCCCCTCGCCCGTTTACGGGAGAGGGGGTAGGGGGTGAGGGTTCTATCTCCCCTTAACCCGAATGGCATGGCTGCTGTTCGGCGAGAGCCCGGTAATGCTGTCCCCCGCTGCTCCTCCCCATTGCCCGTACGTTTTCCAGCTCCATTCGCCGGAAGGCCCCGCCCGGAGAATGTGCGGATGAACTCCGGGATCCACATACCATCCGGTCGTCGAATCCTGAACCGCAAATTCGGTAAACGAAGGATTGTCGAGGGGATTCACGACAAAACGGAGAGCCGTCGGCGAAAAGGCGCTCACCGTGGGAATCCCCGGCGTGCGGGTCAGGCTCCGGGCGCTCACTCCGGAGGTGGATTTATGGTCCACGGTGGTGAATGCGCGGACAAACCACTGGTATACCGTGTTCGGAGTAAGCCCGCCTACCGTCACGGTCTGTGCATTCTCCCCCAGGGTGTCTGTACCCGCAACCCGGGTGGAATCTGACAGATTCAGAAGTACAGAGCCGTATTCGCTCGAAGATCTGTCTTCCCAGTCGGCCCGGATGCTGTCCGGCGAAAGAACCGTGAGAGTGAGGTTGGCCGGAATACCGTCGAGTGTATCCGGGTATCCGGGAGTGTAATAGAGAGTCAGCTTCGTGCTCTGATTGTAGGAAGGATTGGAAAAATCGAGAAACGCCGCCCGTACACTGTCCGCCTGCCCGCCGTCATCCAGCCGCATCCCGAAACCGTAGGTGTAGTCGCGGTTCGGGGTGAGATCCTGCCATGTTCGGAAAATACTCCGCAGATTGGGCGATGTTTTTTCACCCGTGTCGCTCGACACCGTCCAGCTTACCTTCACGGCAGTGGAATCCTGCGCCCCCAGGGTCAGACTTTCCACCGGGGATATGTTCTTCACCGGTATTCCGTACACGATGATTGCAGGTGAGCTCGTGCTTCTCTCGGAGGTTCGGTTCATTGCGAGGTACATCTCCTTCACCCCACCCTTCTGCACCTGCCAGGGCAGCTCGAACGAAAGAAACCCGTCCAGTTTCTGCCCGCTGTCCGATTTCCCCACTTTCACCAGGGTTGAATCCCTCATCCCGCTCCCGAAATCCAAATTGTAATCATCGAACTGATCACCCCAAAGGTATACTATCAGGGTGTCCAGGCCGCCCAGGGTGTACCTGATTGACAGCGACCAGGAAGTGGAATCTCCGTTCCCGTTTCGGAATCTGACCTTATAGACATAGGAGGAGTCGGGATTGAGACCCCCGTCCAGGTAGGAGTACTGCCCGTTCAGCCATCCCGAGCTTGTCGCCCCGTAACCGGAAACAGCGTTCACTTCCATTCCTGTCAGGCCGAGCATCCCGTTCGGGGGAGTATTCACTGCGATGCGGAGGGTGTCCGGGCTGATGGGCATTATTTTCACTTCCCATCCTTTGGGCGGATAGAGCAGCGTCCAGGAGGTATCCGCATTCGAATAACCGCGCACTCCCCCCGAATCGGCCGCCGCCGCCCAGATATATAGTGTATTTTTAGAAAGCCCCCGGAGCGTGTCGGCGGTTGCATTGGCCGCCGTGGAATCCACGATGCTCGAATCGGCCATGTTCACGATGTAAAATTTCTGCTCGTTGGCGCTCATATCGTTCCAGGAACAGGCAATGGTGGTTGAATCGATTGCAGTCATCACGAAATTGGATGGAGGAGCAATCGGAATCCGGTACCAGACCATCAGGAATGGCGAATCCTGCTGAAATTGTATCCTTTCGGGAGAGGCTTGCTGAGGGGCTGTATTGTTGATATCATTGTCCGAGATAAGCACATATCTCGTTTCCCCGTTCTTGTTGATGGAATCGATCCCGGCTGCATTGAGTTTGAACCGGCAGGTGTCTCCGACACTGATGGCGGAAGTATTGATCGTAGTGGAAACGGTAGTTACCGAGTAGACCCCGCTGGATGCCCACCCCATAAAATCATTGAACCAGTCTAAAGACCAGTTGCCGGAGAACGTTCCCGCCACCAGTTTTACATCGAAATCAGTTTCGCTTTCATTATAGCTCATCACCGTTACAACCTTTGCGCTGTCGATGATCGCATTATCCGGAATCGGCGCTGTATCGAAAACGAAAAAGGAACGATACACATTATAACTGCCGGTTATATACTTCTGCCCCAGCCAGAACGATGTTCCGCCATTTTCAGGTGATTCAGCAGCGGTTTTGTTTCGCGCAGTTGTATAGACAGGGTCTGATGATGATTGATAGCCGATTTTTGCATCCACATTTGCCAGGGCGATGGACGGATCAACAGTAATCGGCCATGCCGCCTTATCGGGAATCGTGAGACTGCATGTCAGCGTGTCTCCGGAAAATGCTGCCAAAACCGTCACTTCTTTTAACGCTTTGTCCCAGGCTGTCAACCGGGGTACTTTGAACAGTATCTCTCCGTTTCTGTCTTCAAATACCAATTCCCCTGAGGTAAACCTGACCAGCGCATTGGTGTCGATCCTCCAACTCATTACGGAATCTTCACGGCTCGTGATTTCTATCGATTCCTTGATTCCATCGGCGAGGGGCTTCACACTGACTTTCTTGCCTTCCATCTTCCCGATGGGAAGAAACGTTACATAAAATTCCCCTCGCTCGAACCGGCCGCCGTCCACAGCCCTCTCCGGATTGTATCGATAGGTATACAATCCCGTTTTCACCGCTGCGGTGAATCCTTTGAGGTTTTCTTCGACTGGAGCGAGAGATATTCTGGCCAGTTCACCGTTGTCTCGATAATATTTTCGTTTGGCGAATATCTGGATGGCGCGGCTCCCGTCGCTCTTTTCGTATGTCTCCGAATGTTCTGTGCGGAGATTTACAAGTTCCGAGCGTTCAACCTCTCCGTTCTGGTCAAGGTATTGCTCCGCCTGAACCAGCGCCGCCAGCATAAGGCTGACCGAAAGAAACGGTATTATCGTGCGCATATTCCCTGCCCTTTCATGATTGGACATCTATATCCTGAAACGGTTTTATCGTTCCCGCGAAGCGGCAACGAGTTCAGGATGACACTTGTCATGCCGAACTTGTTTCGGCGTCTATTTTGAAAAGAATCGGCCAACTTTGCGGAAATCAGTGATAATCGAACTTCACCCTGAGCTTCAGGTCCGTGGTTTCACCGGTCGGCACATTGACTCCGATGTTTCCGGTGATGTAGATATACTGGGAAACTTCTGCATTTCCCGTCCCTTCGATTACCCCTCCTCCGCTTCTGGTCAGGTTGGGCAATGGCTCCGAAAGCGGGGCGTTTCCCGGCGTTGCCGTTTTCACCTGTACAGCGGTTTTTCCTGCTGTCCAGGTATCGGTGATGTCCATATACCATGATGCTTGGCCGGTAATATCTCCTGCCCCCTCGATCCAGATTCTGATATTGGAAATCTCGGCGTTGCCGCGCATGTCGCTCACCCGCCACCAGACCACTTTCACCGGCGTATCCTGCGCTTCATCCGTAGTATCCACCTTCCCCAGATTCAGGCTGACACCGGTCCCGAGTACTGTGCCCTGTACCGCTCGGTCCGATGGTTCGGCAGAAGAAACCGGTAAAGTTCGGAACTCTGTGATGGGAATCACATCATCCTCCGTTTTTGATTAGTATTTTTGACTTTTTACAAGGCGACATTTTTCATCGTACATGTTGTTGAATAGATGCCGAAACGGTTTCATCGTTCCCGCGAAGCGGCAACAAGTTCGGCATGACGTCATCCTGAACTTGTTTCAGGATCTATCTTTCCTTTTCTTTGCACTTTGTGCCTTTGTGCCTTCGGGCGGATTACATACCCGCCCTTACATCCTTCATCCTTCTCCCTTATTATTTCAATCCCCTCGCCTTCAGATCCTCTTCAAGGAGAAGCTCCGTCTGTTTCCGTATAAGCGCTTCCAGCTCTTCGATCTTCTTTTCAAGAAGCCTGATCCTGTTCAGTTCCTCTCCGGTATTCCAATCCATGACCGTATCCCTCCCTGTCGCACTTACGATTACGTGAAGCTTACAAAAACCAGCCCGAATATGTTCTCCTGCGCCGCCTCGTTCTCATGATAACTCGACCATTCCGACCCATGGCTCTCCCCCTCTATCAGGGGGAGGGCCTTGCCGTTTTCCAGTTCGATTTCGCTGTCGGCAAGAATCTCCTTCACCCGGGCCGAAATATCTTCCAGCTTCCCCTGGTCGGCGGTACCGTTCGAGAGGTTGTCCGCATAGGCGGTAACCGTCACATCGCACATCCATATTCCTTCTCCCTCGCCGGGTTCGAGGCGTTTCGTATCCACAGTTATGGTGGGATTCTTGGCTCTGGCGGGACGTTTCGCGCCCTTTAAAACCGTACACATCACGGCAAGGGTTTCGTCCTCCTCCAGCAGCCGGAACACCGCAGTATTGATCTCGCTTATTTTCGGCATATTCTCTGTCCTGTTTTTTAAAAAGCTTTCTTCACATGTGTTATTTGAAAAACTATCAGGTAAAGCAGGTCCTCTTGTAGGACTTATCCCCCCTGTCCTTTGGACATCCCCCATTATTAAAGGGGGAACTACGTCAGCAAGAATTTTTACCCCCTTAAAAAGGGGGTCGCCGCTTATGCGGCGGGGGGATTTCATCCTTTCCTTCTCATCACGCATTCCACATGGCTCCCCCAGTCCCCCACCACGTCCACCGTGAATTCCCTTGTCCCGTCGGATACACGGTCTCCCTCACGGATCGCTTGTGGCGGGAGGCAGTACATTACCCATACCGATTTATCTGAAAGTCCGGTTGCATCTTCTGAGCTGAACTGCCGGAGCTTCAGGGAAAGCTGGATATCAGCCGGCATATCCTCGATGATTCTGGTCATCGTCTCGGTATAGTTCCCCAATTCATCGTATGATCCCGCCGCACGGCTCACTGAAACCGTGAGAGGATACTCCATATCGCTTTCTTCCAGGAGATTCATTATCCACACTCCTTTCACATGTCATGCTGAACCTGTTTCAGCATCTGACATGACCGTAATTCTTTACAGCACTTTGGATCTATATCCCCGCTTTCAGATTCACCGTGGTTATCTCCTTACTGCTTTCGAGGGCTTCCATGGCTTCACGCCTGTTTTTGACCATCTGTCCGAAAGACTTGGTTACACTCCCGCGCTTTACATCCACCATGCCTGCCGCATCGGCAATGAGATTTTCCTGCTCCGTGATCATTTCATCCAGTTCTTCGTTTGTTTTCCGCATATCGTTCCCTCTCTCTTTGAAATCGAGGTCGAAACCTCGCTGCTATTCAAATGCCGGTTTTCCCCCCTTAATAAGGGGGGACAGGGGGGATTATTCCGGCCGGGAAGGCGTCAATCGGTATCATGCGACTCATTGGACAACACTATAGTTATAATTTTATTATTATTGGATAACCAACGTTGCCTTTCGCCGCACAATTATCCCTTTTTGCCTTCCCGTCGGCTTTGGTCGGGTTAATCGAACGTGAATCCTTCCGGGTTCGCCCAGACAGCCCCTGCGGTGTTGCAGAGCACCACTCCGGCGCCCTTACCGATCACCGCGGTTCCGATCGCCCGCTCATAATAGGAATCTTCGAGCTGGCAGTTGGAATTCTTGCCGGCAATAAGCTGAAGGCCCCGGGCCGAGGGATTCGGATGCACCCGCTCCGCCACACAGGGCTCGTCGAGGCTGAGGAACAGCATATACCCGTTCGGAACCCATTCCTCGTGATGGAGGACGAATCCTTCGATGCTCACTCCCTGGGCAAATCCCTGGGTGGCCAGGATATCGGTGAGGCTGGTCGGCACCGTGGGTGTGGAGGATGCCGTCCAGGTCGCCCAGTTCTCGATGTCACGGATGGTGTTGGCATTGGCGTACAGGTGCAGGTTCAGCGCCGAATATCCATGCTCCAGGATATGCTCCTTCACCCAGCGGATGTCGGCGATATTCCATACCGCGTCTCCCACTCCCAGGCTGGAGAGCACATAGTGCTGGTGGGCGCTGGTGAATGTGTTGTGTTTGTAGCGCGGAGGCGTATAGCTCGCTCCGTCATAGAATCCGGCAGAGGATTTGGTGATCATGGCCCCCAGATATTTCTTCATTACCAGCCGCTGGTCGGCGGCGATGGCCTTCTTGGTGCGCTCGTCGAGTACCTGCGCGGTGTTTGACTGAATGAATCTCCGGCTGAACGCCTGTCCCAGCGCATAGTACCGGAAATCGACCGGAATGGCGATGTCCATCCCCTTCTGCCAGTCGGGCAGGGCCAGTTCGGCGGTCTCGACGAATTCGAACGGCGCCTCGGAGAGCACCGCGTTCGGGCGGTCGATCTTGACTCCCACCCGGCGGATGAATTCGGACAGGTACTCCGGATTGGAATTGTACTCGTCGATCCAGCCGAGGTAACGGTCGTACAGGGCGGCGGCCCTGACATTGTCGATGGTGCGGATTCCGTATTCTGCCATCAGCCGATTCCTCCCATGAGAATTTGAATGGTTGATTCATTGATTGCGATACCCACCGGGGCGGCCAGTTCCTGGGTTCCGATCACGAAGTAATTGGTCTCGGCGGTAACCGCGCTGCCCTGGGTAGTGAGCGCCATGCCCGGAATGATGTCGAAATAGACCTTACCCGCCGCTATGGTCATGGCAGCAGATAGGGCGCCACCATTGAATCTGAACATGACCGAGGAGGCAGTAGTTTCAACCTGGTAGAATCCGGCGGCAATATTCTTTCCGGCCATGCCTGAAAGCGGGGCAAATGCCGTGAATGCATTCCCCGGAGAATTCAAGGTTATGACCATCGCCGCTTCGGTGCTGTAGGAAACTGTCACTGTCGCGGCGCATCCCGTGGAAACGGTCTGGGTTTCGATAAAGAAGCTTTCGGCGCCGGTGATAGTTCCGTTGTAGGTGGAATTGTTTGCCACCGTAAATGCCGCTCCGGCGCTTCCCCCCGGAGGAGTTATGACGCAGGTTGTCGCGGAGAGGAAGGTTATGGTCCAGTTGCCGGCTGTGGGACGGTGTCCCGCGCGGATGTGGACATTACAGAGAAAAGCGCTACCGCTTGTGGCTTCAACAGCGGTAATTACCGGGCCTGCAGAAGCCCTTTCGGGAACCACCGCACCTGCGGTATCCGCGGAAGGGTAGTACAGCGCCCCCGGAACAAGCCCGGAGAACCCCCTGATGCGCCCCTGACGAATCAGGGTTACTTTGGTGGTGTCATCCACATTGGTGGAGAGCGGATGGTTGGCGGCGGCAAATCCCGCCGGGATGCAGTGCATGGTGTTGAGATCGCACAGATACGCCTTGCTGTCTCGAGGACTGATGCTCATGAGCTGGCAGGCGGTCACCGCCGACTCCCCGTTTACCGCCTGAATATTCGGCGAGGTCTGCACCAGCGCTGTCCCCGTTGTTGCGGTATGGCTGGAAATGAAGCCAGGTTCTGCTCCCATGGTGATTTCCTTTCTTGTGTGGGTTTTCGGTGTTTCTTAGAAAAATCAGTGCATTTCCTCTGGTTGATTATCGAATCCTCTACTTCGCCCTCTTTTTTCGAAAGTGGATGAGCATCCTCTGAAGTCATGCTGAACTTGTTTCAGCATCTTCCTTTTGACAGGACAAGATTTGTTCTTTCCCTTTTTAATCCTGTAAATCATGTTAATCATGTCTAAATTTTTTTATATCTTTTATTTTTTTGACAGGACAAGATTTTACAAGATTTTAATTATGTGAATCCTGTCCCTTTAATCCTTTGTCTTTTCCCTTTGGGCTTTGGACTGTCTTTCATTATCACCTGATCAGTCCTCGTCTTGCCATATCTCTCAAAGCCTCTTTTGCCCCGGCGGCTTTCAAATCTCGTGCTGTCCTCTGGTCACGGCTGGGAGGGTTCGTGGGATTCACCGCTGCACGGTTTTCCTGAGAAATCGTCAGTCCCGCTTCCTGCAGGGCTGACTCGAATTCCTTCCGCCCTTTCTCCAGGGCCTCGGCAACTGCGGCGGAGAGTGTTTCCGGTTCCTCCGAATACGGAATTTCATCAAAATTAATGAACCGCTCCGGAATCGGCCCCTTTTCGCCGAGCTGCCTCTGGATTTCGCTTCTCACACCCATCTTGGAAAGCTTAACCTTTTTCTCCGTCAGCTCGCGGTCGAGGTCCAGCATCCTGCTGTCATAAGATGCCTTTTCGTTCTCGAACTGTATCATCGCCGATTCATACTTCTCACGGAGTTCCTCGTTCTCGCTCTTGAGCCGTTTGAATGTCCCGCCGAAAGATTTCTCCGTCTTATCCACCGCCTCACTGATCATTTCCTGCAACTGTTCCTCGGAATACTGTGTCACAACTGCCTCCTTTCTTTCTATTATTCGTTTGATCCTGAAACCAATTTTTGAGGTAATCCCAAGAGAAGAGATCAAGGGGTGAGTTGTTTCTCCTCCCCTATCTCTTTCATCATCCCTTCCACATCCTCGATCCCTATCTTCCGCATCACCGAACGGATTGACCTTGCCCCGATCTCATATTCACGGGCGAGCGCCTCCGCATCCGCAGAGATCACTTCGCTGTACCAGACCGCTTTCACCCCCGATGGCGCAAGCCCGAGCATCGCCGCCGTCTTGAGCGCCAGCTCACGGAACGATTCACCGTAAAGCCCCTGCGTCTCACGGGTGGATTCGATGGCGTCCTGGTAGAGCCTCTCGATGGCCTTTCCGCTCAGGTTTCCCATGTGCGAGACCATCTCCCGGGATATCCGGGGCACACCGGCTAGATCATAAAAGGCGTCTACCTTGCGGTCGTATTCCTGAAGCGCCGCCCCGAGATCGTTCTGCTGCTCGAGCTTGTACACCTTCCCTTCCCCCTTGACCACCAGTCCCTTTCCGATGGACAGGTCTATCTCCCCCGGAGTCTGGCCGTCACGAGAGGCGCCGCGGTCGATGTGCACATTCTGGAAAATGGTGGTCTTGTGGCCGTCGTAGCGGACGATATCCATGAGGTCGGTGGAAAGAAGATTCAGGGCGTCCTGAGCCTCGACCAGGCGGGCTACGAACGATTCGCCGTATACTCCCCCACCGGAGTCCCCGTTCCGCACATGGACCACGGGAATGAATCGCAGATTATGGTCATACGAATATCCAGGCGCGAATTCACCGTCCACGAAGGCGGTCACGCTTTTGCCGTCGATGATTTCCTGGTACCGGTGACGGCTGCGGGTTCCGTTCTCGTCCTCGAAATAATCGTAGGATACGGTGACCGAGCGGATGTCGTCACGGTCATGGGGCGAAATATCCAGTTCCACCGCCTCGCTGTCGAGAAGGATGAGCCGCACTGGCCCGAACCGTGATTCCGGAGCGGCAGGGGCCAGCTTGATGAATGCATCCCCGGTCACCTTTCCGTAAAGCGCCGCCAGGTTCAAAAGGTACGGCCAGCGGTTACGGCTGAATACTTCCCTTACCCGGCTTCCGACCGCTTCGTCCTCGAACTCGAATCCCCGCCAGGAGTTGACCAGAAGTCTCCGCAGGCGGTCGGTGCAGATGCGGGTATGGTTTTCCACATCCTCAAGCTCTCTGCGCGGCATGGTTTCGAACCGGCTGTACAGGTAATCCCACTGGCTTTTCCCGACTGCGGGGTCGCTCCCGTGATAATAGGTCCACCACTTGATGATATTCGCCCGGTGTTCATCAAATGGCGTCAACCCGGCTGCCAGACTCGCCGAACTCTTGGCCGTGCTGTTTCCGGCGCCGAACATCCTCTGCATGAGATTCATGAATTCTCCTTTCGGTGAAAATGCCTCTGATTCTGCTGCCTGTATAAATTGTCTGAACCACTGATGCGAATGATGAAAATGATAAAAGATGATTGAAAAATTAAACACCACCCAAAGCCCAATTGATATGAAAGCCTTAAACGCTGATACCTGTGATTGTGCATATTACTATGGTTTAAAAAACTTTGATTTTTCAGGAGCGTGAAACGCATTCAATTTTTTCTCCGGTTCTTTTTCTCTTTATGTCTTTGTCATTTTCTTTTTATCATCTTTTATCATTTTAATCATGCGCATCACTGGTTCAGACAGTCTTTTGGGGGTCAGGGGGGTGAGTTTACGTCGGATCATCGATCACCTCGATCCCCGCGCTCTCCTTCATTTTCCTTATCCCGCATTCGGCGATCCAGAGAGCCATCACCGTATCGTCATGCGCCTCCACCCCCAGCCCCACCAGCTCATCGGTGAGAACATTGGTGAGCCTCGTTGCGCGCTCGTCCCCTCGCGGCAGACGGTATTTCCCATTCTCAAAATACACCGATAGCGACGGCACCCCCCGGAACACATCCATCTTCTCACGGCCGGTGGTATGCCCGACCACCGGCAGGTCGGTGGTGTTGATCAATTCCTGTTCGTAGAGGCATTGGAAGAGATTATTCTCGATGGTGATCAGCCGGGGATTGAAAAGCCGCGCCCGGTCTTTGATGACCGCGAGCACCTGTCCCGGTGTAAGCCCCCGCTCACGGTACAGATCTATGAGGTGACGGGTGCCGTCCGCTCCAAGGGCAATGGTGATACCTACCGTGTAGTCGCTGTCATGCTCCTCTGCATGCTCACGGTCGGAAACCACGGCCAGGTCCCACCCGGTGAATACCGGCATCTCCCCACGGTAGCTCCCCGGAAACACCGCCTGGTAATCATAGCAGCGCTCTATCCATTCACGGCGGAAGAAGGCTGTTTCCTCGCAGACCGGCTCGTTCTGGTATTCCTGGGCAAACACCAGCGAACCGATTTCCTCCTTCTCACGGAGGAGCCGCGCCCTCGGCCAGCGCTCCTTCCAGAGCGGTCTGTCCTTGTCGAGCGCCCGGAAGATATACTGCGCGTATCGGCTGCTCCGTCCCAGCTCGGCATGGAGGTCCTCCGGGTGCTTGCGGGTCCCGATAACCACGATCCTCCCGGTCTCCGGGTTCACAATCGGGGTGAGCGTCTTTCGGAACCAGCGCAGGGTCTTACGGCGCTGTTTTTCGTTTTCCGTGTTCTCATCGTTGAGCGGGTCATCCACAATGATCAGGTCCGCCCTTCGGCCTACAATCCGCTTGCCGGTTCCGCCGCAGATGATGGTCGGCTCCTTTGCCCGCGAAGACCTGATGACCGTGATGTCGCATGCTTTCCACACATTCGGGCTTCCCGGCGAGGGCTTTCGGTAAAACGCGCCGAAATCCTCGATTAATCGTTCGTTTGCTTCCAGTTCGTCCTTGATGAGCCTGAGAAACATTTCCGCCTGATCTCCGGTATCCGAAACGATGATAATTTTTATATCTCGGTCTTTGACTATTTTCCAGATGGGATAGATGATGCTGAGCCAGGTTGACTTGGCATGCCCCCTCGGCGCAAGGATGGAGATGCGGTCCTTTTGGGGGTCTTCGACAATCTCGATGAGACGGTGGTGGAACGGCGCGCATCCCTGGGTGACCAGATGCGGGAAATACCTTGCGCCGAAGAAGATACAGTCTTTTTTCGATCTGGCGATATCGGCATTGAACCCCACCTTGTACCGTTCCTTTCATGGTTGTAGATAACATTTGTTATTACAACAAAATTCAATGATAACTAACGTTATATTTTTAAACAAAAATTTTAGCGGTCTAAAACTTAGACCCCAAAATATCAAACCAATTCAGCAGTTGAGATAAAGCTTTTTTTGATGTCTGGGCTATAATATAATAACGTTCGTTAGCTTTGTCAAGTAAAATTTTACACTATTTCCCCTTCCCCGGCCCGGATGCCGATGGATA
>JAUYCD010000205.1 GCA_030692375.1 Candidatus Latescibacter sp.
GAAATGAACGAGCGATACGAAAAGAAGATGCACTCTCCTGATCCCTTCAGCGATGTCAATCCGGAGCGGAAAGCCATCCTTTACCCCCTCGATTCCCGCAAGAAGCCGCTGGAACGCCCAGGCCGGGTGCTTTCTCTGCCCGATCCGCACCGTATGACCCCGGCGGAGATCAGCAGGGTGATCCGTGAGACGATCCGCCGTGAAATCACCTATCTCCGGAGCATCCCGTTCGGGAACATGTACGCCGTAGTGTACAGCCCGGAGGAAATCGATGCATTCGAGCGAGAAATGTCTCTCGACCGGGTTCCTGAAAAGCCGCAGGTCAAAGACGGTGTGACCGTCCGTCACGCTCGTATCCGCATCATCCCCTCGCTCTATCCCCTCCAGATGGGGCTCAAGGAGAACAAAACCATCCGTGACTGGGACATGTGGAATCTGGGCATTCTCCGCATCGGGAGGCCGGTTCATGTGCTCCATACCTCTCTTTCAGGGGCGTTCCTCTTCGTTCTGTCGGATGATGGCTTCGGCTGGGTGAACGCGGAGGACATTGCCTTCGCGGATGGGAAAATCATCGAGCGTTTTTCGGCGTCGAAGGATTTCGTGGTCTGCACCGGCGACCGCGTGCCGTTTTACACAGACGAGAGTTGCCGGTATGTCTCCGGCTGGCTGCGCATGGGAGACCGTGCCCCGCTCGCCAGTAAAGGCGACGCCCGTACGATCCTTGTTCCCCTGCGGCGGAACGACGGCCGGTTCGAGATCGAAAAAGCCCGGCTGTCCAAAGACGCCGATATTCATATCGGTTACCTCCCTTATACCCGGCGGAACATCGTGGAAACCGCGTTCAAGCTCCTCGACAATCCCTACGACTGGACCGGCGCCTGGCTTGGGCGGAGCCACGAGACTACCTGGCGCGACATTTTCGCCTGTTTCGGCTTCCGGTTGCCCTACCAGGGGGAATTGTTCACCCATTTCGGCGCCTGCGAAGAAGTGCTCCCCGTCGCCATGCCGAAAGACGAGAAACACCGCAGTATCCTCGCCCACGAGCCGTTTGTCACCCTCATGGTTTCCTGGGAGCATGTGCAGCTTCTCCTGGGCGGGTACAGCGGCATGCCCATCGTATTCGACAATCACGGCTACGATTACACCGCCCCGGACGGGACGCTTCTCGAAATCAAGCGCACCTGCGTCAGCGACACCCGTCAGCCCTGGTATTTCTACGATAACCCGGTAACATTTCTGGAATTGAAATGAAACTGAATAAAGAATATTTCTCGCAAAGTTCGCAAAGTGCGCAAAGAAAGAAAAAATTTTTGGACAGGATTGACAAGATTTACATGATGTTGAAAAAATCACTGCATTTATACATGATGGCATATCTATTGCGTTTCTTTTCAAAATAGATGCCGAAACAAGTTCGGCATGACACGTGTCACCCTGAACTCGTTGCCGCTTCGCGGGAACGATAAAACCGTTTCAAGGTCTAATGAAAATAATAAATTCTTCTTGTCACCATGTGCTGCTCTGCATATATTCTGAACATTATAAAAAACTCTTTAATTTCAATCCCCCCTCTCGAGAGCAGGCAATGTCCACGAAACCATTGTCTTTTCTTGCTGGCATCCTCGCCGCCGCTATATTTCTTGCGTTCTGCCCTCTTTCTTTTGCCCAGAGCGACAAGCCTTACAGCATCGCCATTATGAAACTGAAAGGCATGGGCATCTCCGAGATCGAGTCGGAAACCCTCACCGAAACCCTCTATTCAGGTATCTCTGAAATTCTTCAAAACCAGGGCGCAAACCTGAAAGAAAAGTACACCCTCCTCGAACGCTCCCAGATGGACAAGATCCTTGACCAGTTCAAAATGCAGGACGTTCTCTGCTCCGATGACAGTTGCGCGGTGACATTCGGGAGACTGCTTTCCGTGCAGCGAATTATCATCGGCTCGGTCGGGCTGGTCGGTGAAACATACATCATTTCCTGCCGTATCGTGGATGTCGAGTCCTCCAAAGTTATCCGCTCGGCTAGCAGCAGGCATCAGGGCAAAATTGACGGCGTCCTAGATATCCTTCCGCTGGTCGGCCATGAACTACTTACCGGAGTACGATTACCTGACCCCCTGAAACCGGCGCAAAGGACGCTCCCCGGTGTTTCCCAGCCCCTCGCCCAGCCTGAAATATCCTATCTCTCCATCGAGGGGACGCCTGCTTCCGCCGAAGTGCGGATAAACGGACAGAGTATCGGGCAGACACCTATACAATTTCACGCATTAACACCCGGAAAACATACGGTTGTCGTTGCATGCGCTGGATACGAGGATTTTACGAAAGAGATCGTTATCGAGCCTGGGAAACGGCATAAGCTGGCCTACAATCTCACCGCATTCGGAAGACTTACGTTTAAAGGCTCCCCGGATGGTGCGACAGTCTCAATAGATGGGAAAGAAATCGGGAAAACTCCCCTTGCCGGTTATGAGCTTCAACGAGGAAGTTATACGGTTACTATTACCCGTCAGGGATACACCGACTTCCGGCAGAATATCACCCTTTCCCCCGGAGAAAAAAGAGAAATCGAGTATGCGCTCATCGTCTGGTCAAAATTGCTGTCGAAAGCCGCCCCGATGGGGCTGTTGTCTCTATCGACGGCAATAATGCAGGTGAAACGCCCTTACGGGATTTCACAGTCACCGAAGGAATCCACACAATTGCTATAGCCCGCATGGGTTACGAAACCTACCGGGAACAGGCCAATGTCAGCCAGTCCGCACCTGTGAATATCTCCCCGGTTCTTATTCCCAAAACAAAGAGAAGCGTGCTTATGAGGAGTATATTTGTTCCCGGCACTGGCCAGTATTATGCCGAATACAAGGGCAAAGGTGTATTGATAAGCGTTCTCCAGATCGCCGCCATAGCTGGAGTGGTAGGCACAACGCTTTCGGCGAATACTGCGAACACAGATTATGAAGATGCCCTTACGGCGTATCGAAGTATCACCCAAACCGAATTTGCAAAATTTCCGGACGCCCGGATCAAGGTGCGAAATACATACGACAAGGCTTCACAAGTATCCACCGTGCAGCTTGCTGTCATAGGGATCGCCGCCGCGGTTTATGTCTGGAATCTTGTGGACGCCGCATTTACCGAGCCGAGGGTCGAAATGAAGCCGCCATCGAATGCGATGCATCTTGAGCCTCGTATTGAAAGCAATGAGTGCGGGATTTCTCTCGCGGTGAGGTTCTGAACATGAAGAGCTTACATCTGATGTTTATATTCGTGGTTTCATTGTCAATTGCCTGCGCCCCGGATAAGCCGAAGTTCGATAATCCACTGGATCCGGATGGGGTGAATTTCCAGGGTTATCAAGCACCGGGTCTTTCAGTCCCTTCTGCCGCGCTGAAAGGAACATCGTATACGGTTTCCTGGAATAATGTCGGAGTATCTTCTTATGTGCTGGAAGAAGCTAATAATGATTCTTTTGCAAATGCCGTTTCATTTACGGTAACTGAGACATCAAAATCATTTACACATTCTTCAACCGGAGAAACATGGTACTATAGAGCGAAGACAAACATCGGAAATAAAGACAGCGGCTGGTCAAGTTCAGTCGCCATAACTATGAAAGATAAAATCACCCCCCTCGATGCCATAAAAATGGTTTCCATTCCCGGCGGGACATTCCAGATGGGATCAAATGATTATTCCAATGAATAACCAATTCATGCGGTAACATTGTCCGCGTTTCAAATGAGCGCTTACGAAATAATCCAGGGGCAGTACAAGGCTGTAATGGGTACGAATCCTTCTAGTTTCAAAGGGGATGACAACCTTCCGGTGGAGCAGGTGAGCTGGTGGGATGCGATAAAGTTCTGCAATGCGGCTAGCGACAGTTCGGTATTGAGCCGTTGCTATAATGAAAGTACGGGCGCGTGTGATTTTACGAAGAATGGTTTCCGGCTGGCGACCGAAGCTGAGTGGGAATATGCCTGCCGTGCAGAGACAACAACGAAGTATTATACGGGCGACAATGCAAGTGATCTTGACCGCACTGGGTGGTATTATGACAACAGCAGCAATAAGACGCACCCGGTTGGCCTAAAGACTCCCAATGGGCATGGACTGTACGACATGCATGGGAACGTTTTGGAATGGTGTAATGACTGGTATGGGGACTACTCAAGCGGAAGTGCTACAAATCCCACTGGTGCACAAACCGGCTCCTTCCGTGTGGCCCGCGGCGGCGGTTGGGACGGCGGCGACGACTACTGCCGGTCGGCCTATCGCTACGGCACCACCCCAGACGGCAGGCGCGACGCTCGAGGCTTCCGGGTCGTCCGGCGTCTCTGAAAGCAATCTTTTGAGCACTTGATTTTTGATTCTTGACACTTGATATGTGGGGTCTGGGGGCGAAGCCCCCAGCCGCTTTAAAATCCCCCCGCCGCTTATGCGGCGACCCCCTTATTAAGGGGGTAAAGGACATCCCTTCACACATGTCCCCCTTAACAAGGGGGATTTCCGAAGGACAGGGGGATTTCTTTCTTTTCCTCCTTCTCCCTTGCCTTTTCTCCCCGAAATCGCTATATATTCACCACTTACTAATCGAATCCTTTTTACCTTTTCACGGAGGTCAAATCATGCATTCTTTTCCGTCAGTTAAACGGAGCCTCTCCCTCTGGTTCCTGCCCCTTCTCTTCCTGATTTTCTCGGTTTCTTCGGCTTTCGCGGCCAAAGCGCCCGAAGAAGTGGGCCTCCTCTTCTACCTTTCCGGCGACAACGGGTTCACCGCCGATTTCGCCAAGGGAAATCCAGAACCCACTATGCTCAACGATGTAGCCATTGTGAAAGATGGCGCGAATGGATCGGCGTTCTCGAACCCCAATTTCACCCAGCTTTTCGCCTATGAAAGTCCGGGCAACATGTACGCCGAGCGCGGGACATTCTCGTTCTTCTGGCGTCCGCGCGACCCGGTGGGAAAAACGCCGTTTCACATCGTGCAGGGCGGATTCACCAACGGCTCCGACATTCAATGCAACTGGATGCGCATTGATTACAACGGCGAGGGGGGCATCGACGCCTTTGTGACCGACGCGAACCTGGCAAGGGTGCGCGCGCATTACACATCTCAGACCCTGTTCGACGCGAAGAAATGGTATCATATCGCCATGACCTGGGACGAAACGAAGGGCGTGAGGCTCTATCTGGACGGCAAGTTGGTGGCAAAAAAGGATACCACCTGTGTGCTTTTCGCCGGGATAGACCAGTGGGGCACCGGAGCGCGGGGAGTCGGCCCGAACTATGTGGGAAGCGAAGGCAACTTCATGCGCGGCGGAGATTACGATGAATACCGCATCTATGACCGCATGCTCCCGGATGACCAGATCGCCCGCCTGGCGAAGGGGCAGCCCACGGTTGGTCTTCAGACTGTTACGCGGACACTGGACGACCCTGCTGTCCGCGCCGAGTGGTGGCATCGGTATGGCTGGAACCGTCCCGGCGATGTGCCTGCACCGCTTTCCGCCCGCGAGGCGACCGTGCGCAGGGTGGAGGTGAAGGAAGCCTTCGATTACAAACAGTGGTGGTGGAAAGGCAACGACGGCGTCCGTGAGACTGTCTGGCCTTCGCTTTTTAACCGTTCCAGTCTCCCCGGGCACAACGATTACATGATCCAGCCGGACTGGAACTGCTATTCCATTTCCGGAAAGTCAATTACCTTCACCATGAACGACGAGCCCTGGAACCACATCGAGATTTCAGGCGCCGCCTACGGCAAGGCGATGGCGCAGCAATATGACCTGGAGACAAAGAAGGATAAGGAATCGTTCCTTTTCTCACGGCCCAAAGACCAGGAGCGCACAGCGAACCGTCTCCCGGAAACCCATCAGGGCGGAAAGATCGCCTTTACCAACGATGTCCGCGAGATGGCCATCGGGGATTTCATGGTCTATAATGTAACTCCGGCGAGGGAACTGCGTGGGATCACCACCCTCTCGTACCGTCTCAACGGAAAGGCGGAACCGAACAATGCCACCCTTACATCGCTCGTGGATTACATCAACGGCCGTTTCCTGCCCGATGAACGGTGCACCATGGTGGCGCTGCCCGGAGGCGCACGGGTCACTCCGCTCAAGGCGCCCCGGGGAACCATGCTCCCGCTGGTGCATATACTCATCCCGTACGAGTTCCGGGGGAAAGAGAACCCGGTCACTTTTCTCGGATGGTACAAAGGCGCGAGCTGGCTCGCTTCCTACACCTGGGAAAACATGCGCGGCGGCCTGGACGGCATCGCCATCGACCTCCCGGCGCTCCGGGTAAAACCTACCCACGGTGAATATTTCCCGCTCAATATCCGTATCAAAGACCCCATCTGGCCTGACCGCGACCTGTTCGATTTCACCTTTTCGGTGAAACCGGGGGAAGCCAAAACTCTGTTCATGGATATCCGCGACAAGGTGCTCCCCAATGGCTATCCGCTCTACCTGACCATCGCCGGGGCAGGGCAGGATTTCGGCCCGGATGTCATGGAAGGAACGCAGCTCAGGCTCGTTTTCAAGGAGTACAACGAAGCGGTCAAAGAGCAGGAAATAGACCGGTTTACCCAGCTTCGCGATACCATTTCAAACTTGTGCGAATCGGGCGCCAACTCAAGAAAGCTGCGGATATTCGAGAAATTCGACCGTGAAATCACCGATCTCTTCCGGGTGAGCCCCAATCACGAACTGGCCCGGGTCTACTGGAACTACAAAAACGGGGAGCAGCGCCTGCCCGAATTCAAGCAGCCCGAGCCGCCCGCCGGAGTTCCGCTCTGGGCGTTCCGTCAGATCGAGGATTTGAAACTGGTGCGTCATTTTGTCAACTGGTGGATCGACAACCGTCAGATCGAGAATGGCGAATTCGGCGGCGGGCTTTCCGATGACGGCGACATGACCCACCAGTTCATAGGCCTGGCGCACATGGGAGTGGATACGGACAAGATAACCCGTTCCATTCGCAAGCTCATGGAAGCCCACTATGATCAGGGCATGTTCACCAACGGCATGATCACCATCCAGACCGACGAGCTCCATGTCTATGAAGACGGCCTCCAGGTGCTCCCGCAGGATATGAACCTCTCCTACGGTAACCCGAAGATAGTGGAACGGCTCATGGAGACCTCGAAAGCCTACGAACGCATCACCGGCATCAACCCGGCCGGGCACCGTCACTTCCGCTCCAATTTCTACGGCGCTACGAAGATGGCCGAGGAGGGGGTCTGGCAGTACCAGTTCCCGCTGTCCTATTGCATTCTTCATTCCGGCCTGGTGCTCGTGGAGTTTAACGGAAACCCGGAGGCGAAGAAGCTCCTCCTGGAGGTCGCGGACGGTCTCCTCGCGCACCGTAAGAAGGACGCCAACGGCAACTGGGTAATACCTTCGTGCATCCATTTCACGGACGATAAGGACCAGATGCCTTCCGCCGGAGCGGCTCTGCATCTTTTCTGGGCGGCATACCGATGGACCGGCGATGAGAAATATCTCCTGCCCATTAACGACGCCGGTCCGGGGATCATGGGTACACTCAACGCCAATGTGCTCGATCTTCTGGGCAAGCGCGATACCTGGGGTAAGCAGATAGCAGCGAGGACCGATCCCCACTCCGGTGGAGACATCAACCGTCACGTCGCCTGGCAGATGAGCGGGAACAAGCAGTATCTTGAAGAATTATACGGCGACCAGATCGCGAACTCCACCCAGCGGATGTATCTGAACACCGATGGACAGTGGTGGATCGACCGGGTAACCGTTACCTCCACCGAGCTTCAGCGGGCGCGGCTTGGCGGCGTCGCCGAATGGCGCGGCGCCTTCTATCCGGGACATGTGGTGAGCTGGAAATTCAAAGAGCCTGCCAACGGGGAAAGCGTGGCCATACTCATTCCCAAGGCAAAGACGGATGAATTCACTGTCCTCGTCTATAATCTGAAACGGGAACCGGTATCTGCCGCCATGACCGGGTGGGATGTAGCGCCGGGAACATGGGAAGTGACTGTCGGGAGGGACACCAACGGCGATGATGTGGCCGAAACCTCGGTGGACAAGCGCACGGTCAAATTCGAGCGCACCGGAACCCTCGATTTCACCTTCGACCCGGGTGCTACCACCGTGATCAATATGAAACTGGTCAGCAAGGGAACTCCCTACTGGGAGCGTCCCGACCTGGGAATCAGCATGGATGATGTGAAAGTAAGCGGGAGCGACCTGGCGGTGACCGTGCATAACATCGGAGCGGTGGATACGCCGCAGGCGGATATTGTGCTCCGTGACGCCGGCGGGGCCTCAATCGCTTCTGCGACTGTTCCTGCTCTCAAAGCGCCGGTGGATCTCCAGCCAAAAACCGCGACGGTTACATTCAGGATTTCTGCCGGTAAGAGTATCGAGGGATGCAGATTGGTTATCGACCCGGACCATAAACTTACGGAGATCACTCTCCGGAACAATGAAATATTGCTGCCGGGAAAAGCGAGATAGCATATTTCCGGCGGCAGCAGTACGTTTTGAATATCGAGGGGACGGATTTTTTCCGTCCCCTATTCTTTCGAAGCGGTTGTTCTCGGTTTGTGGAGAGCTTCTTTCAAGAGTTTTCCGGGTTTGAAATGAGTTTTGCGACGTTCCGGAACATAGATAATATCGCCGGTACGCGGGTTGCGGGCCGCCGGTTTGGGTCTGGTGTCTTTCACCTGAAAAACGCCGAATCCACGAATTTCTATCCTGTCGCCGTTTATCAGGCTTTCCCGCATGGCATTGAAAACGCTGTCCACCATCTTGGAGGCCAGGCTTTTTTTGCACCCTGTATCTTCTGCAATTTCCAATGCCAGATCTTTTTTGGTGGTGGTCATATTTTCCTCCTCACCATGAATTCGCAGCTTAAAAGTCTATTTTATAATCACTCTGAATACAGTCTTTAAAAATCTCATAGTGTCCGGTTTATCATGCCTTTAAAGCTTAGTTGTATATCAACCGGATAGTTTAACGTAAATAATTCATTCTATGAAATTTAAAGTAATACTAATTAAGGGTTATGTCAAGTAAAAAAAACAGAAACCACGATATATACGAAAACATATTTTCATCTTTCTCAAGATGATTCATGCCGAAATTCGTTTCAGCATCCAATATGAAACAAATTATGCTTGAAAATGAACGGTAATATTGTGTATAATAGTTTGTTGATGCCTCTATAACCCGAATTATTCACAAAGTTACGTAAGTGTTATTTCAACTTATTTTTAAACAAATACTTATGCATGCTCTTTTAAGGCAGCCCCCTAAATCCCCCAAAGGGGGACTTAACTTGGTAAATATAATAACATATAATTGCAACATAATTATGAATTAACTGATACGCTTTGTCTTTCATTCTTTTAAGTCCCCCTTTGGGGGATTAAGGGGGCTGTATTTTTGAGGTTTAAAGAAACAAAATACTTTTTTATGAATTATTCGGGTTAAAAGATGAACTGAACCATGGAGAATAGAAGCATGAGAGTACTTTCGGGAATACAGCCTTCAGGGGAACTGCACCTCGGGAATTATTTCGGCATGATGAAAAAGATGATTCTGTATCAGGAAACCTCCGAGCTTTTTGCATTTATCGCCAATATGCATGCCATGACTTCTGTTTTTGATGGCAAGGCGCTGGCAAAGGGCACCATGGAAGCTGCTGTCAACTTCCTGGCGCTCGGGCTCGATCCCGAAAAAGCGATTTTCTGGGTGCAGTCCGATGTTCCGGAGGTGGCCGAGCTGACATGGTACCTGTCCAGCATTACTCCCGTGGGGCTTCTTGAGCGGAGCCATTCATACAAGGACAAGGTGGCGCGGGGGATCGCTCCCAATTCCGGACTGTTTCTCTATCCGGTGCTTATGGCATCGGATATTCTCATCTATCAATCCGACCGGGTGCCGGTGGGCAAGGACCAGAAACAACACCTTGAAATAACCCGCGACATCGCCATCAAATTCAACAACACCTATGGCGAAACCTTCGTGCTCCCCGAACCTGAAATCGATGAGAACGTAGCGGTCATCCCCGGCCTGGACGGCCAGAAAATGAGCAAGTCCTACGGGAACACCATCAATATTTTCTCCGACAAGAGCGAGCTGAAAAAAAGGGTCATGTCCATCGTGACCGATTCCACTCCGGTGGAGGCCACCAAAAACCCCGAAACTGACACCCTTTTCGCGCTTTACAAGCTGTTTGTGACTCCCGAAGAGGCGGAAACAATGGCCGGGCGCTATCGGCGCGGCGGTCTCGGGTACGGCGAGGTCAAGAAAGAACTTATTGAGTTAATCTGGAATTTCTTCGCCCCTTACCGTGAAAAACATTCCGAGCTTATGAACGACAAGCCCCGGGTCCGTAAAATCCTCCTCTACGGCGCGGAAAAAGCCCGTTATCATGCCTCCCGCACCATGCAGAAGGTGCGCCGTAAGGTGGGGGCGGTGTATTTTAAGGATAAGTAAGCCTTTTGCGCCTTTCTTTTACTGATTCATCGTGCCGAAAGAGATGGTTTTGGGAATGTGTTTGGCGACCCAGTTTATCTCGATGCGGCTGGGATGTCCGGTTACGCCGAATTTGGATACAGCGCGCATTTCCAGGCGGTTTTTCCCGCTGTGCAGCCTCCAGGTGAAATGGTCGTCCGAATCCGCCCATTTCCCGTCATCGGTGCGAACCTGGTAGGTCTTGAAACTGGGGGTGAACGTGATCATGGTTATGAAAACGGCATCCCCGTTGATCTCCGGCACAGCCTCCCAGCGCACACGGTTCAGTGTCGGCCAGAAATCGCATTCACGGTCGGTGAAACGGGAGTATTGAAGTTTCGGCGGCGCCAGACGGTCATACCAGTTGATGTACCCATCCCAGGGCCACTGTATGGTGCCCTGCTGGAGCGGCTCGGGGATGGTGGTGGTGGAAAAATCGTTGCGGGGCATCATGCGCAGGAAATCAAGAAGCTCGAAGTATCCGAGCCATCCTGCATGGGACATCTCCACCCGGGGGTCGGTGGTGGAAAAAGAGGTGTTGAGCGACTGGGGATCGGGTTTTATTGTCCTCCAGGTATCGGGGGTTTTCATCCAGTCGATGGGGGATTTGACGCCGTACATGTCGTAGTATAGTTTGTGCATGTCATAAAGGCTCAGCGGCGCTCCGCTCCGTGTGTCGTACATATAAAGGTCCACCGCCTGGGTGGGGTCGAGGTATATCCATTTATCGAACTCGTCGCACCACACCTCCACCACCTCGTGGTACTGGATATTCACATGGCGGGCATGGAATCCAACTACCGTAAGCATATGAGCCAGGTAGGCGGCGTACTGGATGCACATTCCGCCGTCCCCCAGGGAATGGGTGCGCTCGGCGATATCCACCGTGTTCCATTTTGGGTATTCTACTGTCGGGCCTGAATAAACCCAGCGCCGGGAAGCGTAATCGAGGAACTTTACGATGGCGTCAAATTCTCCGGAAGAAGAAGCAAGAATCTTATCCAGATCATCGCGCCGGATGACTTCCTTGTTCATCGGCTCATCGGCCGATTGATAGATAAAACCGGTGGAGGAATAGCCTATATCCGGATTGAGATAATCACGGACCATAATATTACGGGGTATTTCCATGCGGCGGGTGATTTCACGGTCAATTATCACCGATTCGACCGTGGGGGATCTCAGCGGATCGGTAGTGGAAAGGACTGCTCTCCACTGGAAATACCTCACTTTCGGCAGGGTGATCGAGCGTTCGGGGTCCCAATGGGAAGGGGGCATCTCCAGGCGGCCTTTAGGTTCCACATCAGCCGAGGCGCCGGTCGCCGCAGTCGACCATTGCGACCAGTCCGCTTCGCTTAGAGGATCCATGGAAAGCCCCGCGCGAAGCTGCCAAGTGATCTGTGTTCCGGCCGGGACAGCGCCCTTGAAAGAAAGGGTGAGCTTTTCCACTTCGGTGAAAGGGATAAGCGCGGCTGGCTTGTCCGGTTCAGCCCAGAGATCGATCACCGGGGAAATGAGGGCGCCATCGGAAACATATTTCACCATGTTGAGCCGGGCGGTGTATTCCCCAACTACGCCGCCCTTGTCGTTTTTATTCTCGAGACCGAATCCCGGAGTGAGACTTGGGGTATAGAGTCCTTTTCCGGTGATGGTCCATGTTTTTCCTCCGTTTATAGTGATCATGGAGTGGTTGCCGATGGCTTTTGGCGGTTGAGCCGGAGGTCCGAACTCGGCCTGTCCTTTTATGATAAGGCTGATTCCGCTGTCGATTCCCGCCCTCGGAGCAAGTCCCAGCGCTGCCGGGTCTCCGCCTCCGGCTTTGTATTCATCGGCGCGGGAGATGAAAAACTCATAACCTCCCGCCGGATCCTTTGCATCCGGACAGGAGAAAATGATCTCGTTGTCTCCCTTTTTCAGCCAGGAAGGTTTAATGGGGACATAGGCATAGCTTTCCCCGCTCTGGTATTGAAACGAGGCGGCGTTCCCGTTCACACCTATCCTGACCGGGGGTTTTTTCGGCGAGCCGTTGCGGGTATAGAACACCACATATGCTTCCTCGCACCGCGGATCGTCCACAGTGAGGATTTTTTTGATCATCCTGTCGCCGAACACCGGCTCGATAAATGCACCCTTGTTGCTGGTGCCCGCTCCGGGGGCATCGTCCTCGATGAGCACATGGTTCCAGAGCTTGACTGCGCTGTCCCCCTCGCGCATGACCTGGGTTGCGAATCCCCGGTCATAAGCTGCCTGGGCCGACTGGGTCTCCTTTACCGATATTTTTCTGCCGTTAGCGGCAAACGCTCCCTCTACGAACACTACTGCCAGAAGCGCCGCAACAATGAAAAACAAACGTTTTTGCATGGTATTTCCCCTTTGACAAGAGATGGATGATGGAATTCGTTCTGTCTGGTGGGAGTACAATATAATCGAAACAGGGATAGACCAAGTATTCCATTTTATATGAAGCCGGATAGGAAAAACATGAGGAGGGCAGGGGCGGGTTAGAAGGCGAAATATTTTATTGCGTTTCTCTTCAAGATAGATGCCGAAACGGTTGCTAAAAGATGCGCTGCGCTTGCATCGTTCCCGCGAAGCGGCAACAAGTTCGGCATGACACGTGTACTTCGACAAGCTCAGTGCTCGGTCAGCGGATTCTGAGCCTGTCGAAGAGTCCGGTTCATTCTCCCTTTTTCAGCTTCAGTGCGTACACAATAAGGTTCACCCCGAATTTCAACTGGGGATCGTTGCCGGAATTATCGTTCCATTTTTTCGTATAGCCCATATTGGAATATACTACAGCCAGCTTCCCGTTCATGGAAACGCCCAGGAGGGTTTTGGATTCGGTGGGCATAATCATGGAAGGTACTGATGTACCATCTTTCTGTATACGTGTCCCGACTTGCTGCATTTGGGTCGCGCTTCCGGCTGGCGGGCCGCCAAGCTCCATCGGAGAGAGGAAGATTTCATGGGAATTGGATATGGGCTCCAGCCGCGAGGAGCCGAGAACATCCGTGATCATCTGCTTGAGAGCCGCTCCAGCCGGGCTGTTATCCATCCCGGCAGAGGCGTTGTCGACCATCAGAAATCCACCGCTTTTCAGGTACTCTCTCAAATTCTTTTTTTCAGTTTCTGTAAGTTGGAAAGGCTGGTCGGTCGAGATGAACAGGATGGGGAATTTCATGATGGCGGATGTGCCCAGTAGGACATGTTTTTCCACCGTGGCGTCGAGGGAGGTCCATTTCAGCAGGGCATCTTTCAGATTGATTATCGCCCGGGGATAATTGGATGGCGGTATCAGTTGTTCACCCCAGACCTGGGCGATACCGACACTGCCAGTGGCAGTATTTTTCTGTGCAGCGTCGATTGAAGAGGTATATCCCGGAGGCTGCGCCCCGGCTGCAACGCATCCTGATATGAAATAAATCATACATGGGATGAGATGTTTTTTCATAGCTTACGCCCTCCCGGACAAAAAAATACAGGGTCCGTTTGATTAAAACACTCTCAGTTGAAAGTATTTTGTAAGGGTACTTTATAGCCACTCACAACCCTTTTGCCTCGCTACCCGATAGACGGGGTCACGGCGTAAGCTCAAGCCTGAGGGGCGGCCCTCATAGGTGATACCATAAAAGGTTTTAAAATTGTGGACCCTGCACTGAGAATATGCGGTAAAAAATTCGATAAGTCAAGGAAATTGTGCTTCAGAGTTGACAACTTCATCCGATAAACTGAGTATGGGAGTAATTACCATAATACATTACGGTTATGTCGTTAAGTAAGCTAAGGTGATCATCCGATAAGGTTAATCCCCCCTACCCCCCTTATTAAGGGGGGAAAAAGAAAATTGTAGTAATATGTAAACATTTATTAGGATTTGACAGAACCCTCTCCCTAAATTCCCCCCTTAATAAGGCAGGGGGGATCTTTAAAGACGCAGGAGCACTCAATTCTCTTATTTACTGTATGTTGTTGACTTAACGACATAACCGAATAATACATTTTATTCTGAGTATTCTGCTATTCCCCTGACGCTTCGAATAATTTTCCTTGCTTTTCACTAATATATTCTGTTTATTACTACAGATATATATTACCGGGGGGATGAACTGTGGACCGACTTGTAAGCTGTGTAAACTCACATGCTATCATCGGATACGTGAAAAGGCACTTTCCCGAATTGGTGGAAAGCCTTTTGACAGATCTCGATCCATTTTTTTATACCATCGACAATGTGGAGGAATTTCTCCTCGACGAGCACAACTGGATTTCCCAGGAAGTGTGCGCAAAAATGTTCGAGCGGGTCAGGCTGTATTCCAGTGACCCGGAAGTTGCGCGCAACATCGGCCGTGAATCAATCCTCTACCGCCACCTTGGGTATGTAGAAAACATATTTATCAAAGCAATTGGGCATCCTTATCTTTCCATCCTCCGCGCCCCGGCAATAAACGATAAATTTAACAGGACAAAGAAAGTCGAGATCGTGGAATCCGACTGGTCGCATGCAGTAGTGCGTTTGAAATGGTTTCCCGGTCTGGGATCAACGAAAGATGTATGCCAGCATAATCTCGGAATTTATGAATGCATACCCACCATCTGGGGACTACCCCAGGCCCGTATGATTGAGCACAAATGCTATTTCGATGGCGACGAATATTGTGAATTCACCATGGAATGGGCAAAAAAGTCTCTGTTCGCGCTGATATTCGGACTTTTTACCCGGCGCCGGGAGGTGCTCAATGATTCCCTTGCCGAGCTCGAACGTGAGAAAGAGCTTATGGAGCGCAAGTATATCGAAATCGGCCATCTTAATACTGAACTGAAAAAGCGCCTCGAACGCCTGACCTCCCTTGATGCCTGTTCACGGGCCACCGCTTCCATTCTCGATACCGATAAACTCCTCGATGTGGTCATGTCTCTTATCATCAACGTAATGCAGTTCGACCGGGCGTTGATAATGATGATCGATGAAGACAAGCGTATCCTGGTTCCGGTCAAAATTGCCGGGGATTCTTCCAACCAGATTGACAAGATGAGAAACTATTCCATCTCCCTTGACCGTAAATCGAATATCCTGGCGCGGGTGGTGGATTCCGGAATCGCCCAGATAGTCACCGATGTAGACCAATCATTTCTCCATAAGGAGAATGTCATCCTCAAAACCTTCAATCCGAAATCCTTTGTGGCAGTGCCTCTCATCAACCGTAACAAGGTCATCGGGCTAATGGCTGCGGAGCGTATCCGGGGATTGGATGACTTCACCTCCAATGACCTGGACTATGTGATGAATTTTTGCAGCCAGATCGCCATCTCGCTTGAAAACGCCCGTCTTCTCGACAACATGAAAAAATCGTTTGTGTCGTCGATCCTCTCGCTGGCTTCCGCCCTGGAAGCAAAGGATCCTTACACCCGCGGTCACTCGAACCGTGTGGCTGCTTACTCCACCATCATCGCCCGCAAGATCGGCCTGGACGAGGAGCGTGTCGAGCTGATCCGTCAGATGGCGCTCATCCACGACATCGGGAAAATCGGAATATCAGACACTATTATGAACAAACCGGGCAGGCTGACCGAGGAAGAATTCCGGGCAGTCAGACGTCACCCCCTGTTGAGTGTGCACATCATCCAGCCGCTGATGGCCTACCAGTCGGAAATCTACCTGGTGAAGAGTCACCATGAACGCTACGACGGCCTTGGATACCCGGAAGGGCTTTCTGGGCAAGATATTCCCATCGAGGCCCGTATTATGGCGGTCGCCGACTCTTTCGATGCCATGACCTCGAACCGTCCCTATCGTTCCGCAATGACAAAAGAAGCTGCCATTAAGGAGATAGAGAAAAATATAGGACGTCAATTCTGTCCATACATTGCAGATGTTTTTAATAACATCATCCTTGCCATGCCAGATGATTTGTATAGAATTTTTTCTGATGGATTGGGTACTGGTGAATCTCAGGTTGAAGAATTGAAACGTGGTTTTTGAACATTGAAAGCCGGAACGAAAATCTGGTTGCAGGGCAAGAAAAAAATCATCGGCATATCATAAAAATTTAAATTCTACCATTAATAAATCTATCCGGGTATGTCGTTAAGTAAGCTAAGGTGATCATCTCAAAGGTTAATCCCCCCTACCCCCCTTATTAAGGGGGGAAAAAGAAAATTGTAGTAATATGAGCCAATTGCAAAAGTCGTTTTTATACTTAAAAAAGGCAAATTGTTAATTTTTTCCCCCCTAACCCTCAGTCCCTTTCCCTCCGATGGGGGGCAAGGGAAGTCGTTGCTCCACAGTCTTTTCCTGCCCCCCTTCAGGGGGAAGGATGTCCAAAGGACAGGAAGGGGGCTGCGTAAAATAATCTCGACTTTTGCAATTGGCTCAATATGTAAACATTTATTAGGATTTGACAGAACCCTCTCCCTGAATTCCCCCCTTAATAAGGGGGGATGCCGAAGGCAGGGGGGATCTTTAAAGACACAGGAGCACTCAATTCTCTTATTTACTGTAAGTTGCTGACTAAAAGACATAACCAATTACATCTATTCTAAATTCTTACCAAAAAAAAGTTCTTCTCCAAAAGAGTTGGCAAAGAAATATACTTATAAGTGTTGCATTGAGGAAATGATCTCAATCCAACCCTGAATTGAAATATTTTGTTAGTTGCTGTCAAGCCCAAGCAAGTCAGCCTTCGGCTAAGGCTTGACAGATTGAGGCTTGTATAGATTATTTACGTAACAAAACTTTTTTTATCCCTAACGATGC
>JAUYCD010000206.1 GCA_030692375.1 Candidatus Latescibacter sp.
ACTTGACAATAAAGGAGATAAGTAGTATATTATGGCAGTGTTTTGGAGGTCGAAATGCACGCATTTCGAATCATACCCCTGATAAACCTTGCATTTTTTAGTAAAGGAAGAGGCAATGTATCGAGGGAAAGATCGACTGACGCTGCCATTATTTACCGAGTTGTTACCCTTTGGTGGAAAGCTTGATCCTGAGAATCGGTGGTTGAAGATAGGGAAATTACTTCCGTGGGGAGAGATTGAATCCCGGTACATGGGGTATTTTTCAGAGATCGGGCGGCCATCGTTGGATTGCAGGTTGGTGATTGGCGTGTTGTTTTTGAAACACATGACAGGTTTCAGTGATGAAGAGATCATAAAGTTAGTGAATGAGAATACATGCAGGCGTTCTGTGGGTTGGATTATTTTGCGACCGAGCCTTTGATGGATTCGAGCAGTTTGAGTAAGGTTCGCAAGCGGTTGGGTGCGAAGTATTTTGCCGAGTTGGAGCGTGATACCTACCAGGTATTGATTGAGCGAAAGATTATCAGGGGCAAGGGGATGCTTCTGGATGCAACTGTTTTTCCGGAGTATGTAAGGTATCCGACGGACACCGGTTTGCTGAATGAGGCGCGGGAGTGGACGGTGAAGCAGATTAAACGGTTGGGGAATGCGCTTGGAGAAAAAGTGAGAACTTACTGCCGCAAGGCGCGGCAAGACTACCTGAATTTCAGCAAGAAGAAGTCAAGGAGCCGGAAGCTGATCCAAAAGACCAAGAAATCCTTAGTGCAGTATCTCAGACGGAACGTCAACCAAATGAAGTCATTGGTGGAAAAAGCCAGGCGCCAGGGTATCAAGATTGAGAATAAGGTGCTTGACCGTCTGGAGGTGGTTTGCACGGTTCTTGACCAGCAATTCGAGATGTACCGTTGCAAGACAAGCAGAATTCATGACCGGATTGTGAGCCTTCACCGTCCCTGGACCCGTCCTATTGTCAGGGGCAAAACAGGCGACAAGAAGGTTGAATTCGGCCCCAAGGCATCACTTTCCTATGTCGATGGGTTTGTGTTTTTGGATCATATTTCATCTGATAATTTTGCGGAAGCTGACCGTGTCGATGCCCAGATCGAACACTACGAGGGGTTATTCGGACACAAACCACCCTATGTGACGGCGGACAAGATTTACGGAAATCGTGGAAACAGGGAATTGCTCAAAGAACATGAAATAAGAGATGCGTTTGAACCACTGGGCCGAAAAGCTCGGAACCAGAATCCATCTAACCGGTGGCGCAAGCAAAAACAACGCGAACGCAACCGGATCGAAGGCAGTTTCGGTCACGCAAAAAACCACTTCGATCTTGATACCATTAAATCATCGAGGGCGGCCCCGAAATCTGGGTCCGCCTGGGACTGTTGGGAATGAACCTGCAAACCGCCATGAAAAGGGTCTGATACGGTTAGTATATAGTACATTACAAATATAGACTCGTCGGATTCCGAGCCCGCTTCACCTTTATCTTTGACGTGTAATGCCAAATACCTTTTTTCAGCAGACCCTAATTAGGAGAGGGCAATAACAAGGCGCATAATGAGTTATCCCCTCTCCTGACTAGGAGAGGGGGATAGGGGGTGAGGTTTAAAAACACCAGAAAATTAATATAACAATTACTTTTTACCGCATCATTATATAAAGGGGTATACATCAGAGGGGGGTACAATTACAAAATATATATTAATGAATCGATATTGTGAAAAAAATCGGGTTTTAATTGATGCTGTTTTCTTAAAGCTGAACCCTTCCACCCCACAATAATTCAGACAATGGAACGTTTTCCGATGAATCTACATCTTTTTTTATTTTTACTAATTCATCAACGTTATTGAGGAAAATATCGACAATCTGGGGATCAAAATGCTTCCCTCGATCATTGATGATAATATCGCACGCAACTTCGACGGGATATGGATCCTTATAGGGACGTTTCGAAATTAGAGCATCGAAGCAGTCGGCCAGGCAAACAATCCTTCCTGCCAGTTCAACTTTCTCGCCGGCAAGGCCGTAGATGTATCCCATTCCGTTCCATTTCTCATGGTGAGAAAGCGCAATTTTCTGAGCCATTTGGATAACTTCTGCATCCGAATTAGCCAGTATATTGGAACCAATCATTGTATGGGTTTTGATAACCTCGAATTCCTTTCCGGTCAATTTTCCCATTTTCATGAGAATATTGTCCGGAATGCCGATTTTTCCCACATCATGCATTGGGGCAGCAATTTGATAGACTGAACTTCAGAAGATGACAAACCGAGTTTTTCTGCAATGAGAGCACAGTAACGTCCCATTCTCACAAGATGGTCGCCGGTATCCTTATCCTTATATTCCGCTGCAACCACGAGACGGTATATTGTATCCCTGTAAGCCGCCTGTAATTTTTTATTACAAAGAGAAAGATCTTTTGCATAGATCATCAATCTAACGGACTGTTCCTTTACTTCCCTATTGGCATCATTACATTTCATGAGAACGGAATTGAAGTTTTCAGCAATATCATTCATTTCCTTATCAGCATTAATATGAATGGGTTCCCTTTTTTTCCCAGATGCAACTCTCCATGTTTCATCTGCAAGTTCAGCAAGTTTTTCGATAGAACTTCTCAAGAGAGCCAGGCCTGCTAAAAAACAAGACAATATTAATGCAATAAAGAGAATAGTGGTATCTGGCAGATTTATTATTTTATCGTAAAAAAGATAGAAAATCAGGAGAACGGGGATTGCCACCAAAAGGGCTAAAATAACCCACATTTTACCATAAAAACTATTGTAATCACGATAAATTGATTTCACTATAAATACCTGTTCAAATGATTATGGGCGCTGTGATCTATTTTTAATTTATTTTTGGGCATTTCAAAGGCTACTGGGAATAAAAGTGCTTTTTATTTTAGTATATATTCTTGCAATTTTTGCAAATATATATTCAGATTTCAATATTATCAGTGATACATATCACAAAAGTAAAAAAAAAAATTCAAATAAATGGATAAATTTATACACTTTTCCAAAAAAACAATCCCAACTTTTTTTGGGAACAGCATTATTATGTCTTTTTTTTACATGTTTATATTGGAAGAAGCTTTGTTTTTTTTTACATTATAAATCCATCATTTTGAAAAACTTGAAAAAACCACCACCAAAAGTTATGTGATGAAACCATTTTTCTTTTCAATATTCTTTCATTTTTTTCTTGTTTTTTCTGCCCATGCTCTCGATCTGGAAAGCGCCAGCGCGCCGTTCTCAGGAATCGAGCTTTCCACACTGAAACAACGCAGCTACCCGATCGCTTCACCATTGCAGGGCGGGCCTGTGCGAATTCTCTTTTTCGGGGAGCGGGAGGAGACCGGTTTCTCAGTCCGTGAGGTTGCCTCACGGCTGGAGTGCAATGTGGAAACGATACTTACCGCCGGGCGCAGCCGCCTGGAAACCCGTGAACCCTGGATTCGTTTCCAGCCTTCAATTCTTTCCGACAGCACGCTTTCTGCCAAAGCCGCCGCGCTCCTTGGAAGGGAATGGGATGTTATCTGGCTCGATTACGAGATCGAGGCGCTCGCTGAACCGATACGGCAGGCGCTGCTTGATCGCATACGGAGCGGCAGCGGTCTTTTATATGTAGGAAATAAAGGCGATATGCGTTCTCTCGTAACCAGTGGGAAGTTTGATGAGAAGCAGCTTGATAAGGTCTCGTACGGCGGCCCGGTAAAGCCACAATATGCCGGATTTATGGGCAAGGGCATCGTATTCGTCCTCCCGTCGCTGGATTCTGCGGCCACTATTCAGGAGGTCGGGGATTACTATGCCCAGGCGGTTCATACCCTGATTCTGGCTTCCGGTCATCAGAGCTCGTTGAGAGTGATCGGCAGGGAAAAACCTTCCCGGAACCTTGAGTTGGAAGCAATGTCTATCATGAATTTTCGGATAGAGATGATCACTTCCGGAAAAACCACCCCCCGCAGGGTGATTGTCCGTTACCGTGACCGGAACGGCAAGACTGCTCATGAATCTCTTGAAACCTACAGTATCGAAAATGGGAAAACCTTTCTTCGGGTACGATATCCGATGCTTCCGGTTGGAAGATATTCTTTGGATATATCGGTTTTCGAAGGGGAAAGCGTCGCCGCTCTGGCCGGAACTTCCATCAATGTTACCTCCGAGGAGACGATCTCTGATATCGTCGTTTGGGATCAGGGAGTACGGGTGGGGAAGTTTGTCAGCGGGAGCATAAAAACCACTCGTGAAATCAAAGAGGGTATGAATATTAAAGCCGAACTGCTCGATCAATGGGGAAGGCAGGCAGGTTTTTCCGAATTACAACCGGTTCCAGGCCGCAAGAGCGTAGATTTTACATTCAAGATCACCCGGCCCGCAAGAGGCGCTCTTACTCTGCGGGTAACTTTCTACAAAAACAATATAGTAGACCATGTGCTTGAAAAGCCCATACTGACAAAATACGAATATAATCCTGAGAGATTTTCCTTTATCGTCGGCGGGGATCGTTCATTCAAGCCCTGGCAACTTGACGGTTACGACCGCCTGATAGAAGAAGGGGTCACCGGTTTCGCCTTGGAAATGACCCCTGCCGATCCCGGTCATTTCTACAGAACAGCGGTGACCATCTCACGCCGTGGCACATCGGTGGTGCCGATTATTTATGCTGCTGATTTTTTCCACGGCCAGAAATCAGTTGGAGTTAAAAAAACCGGCGCCGGGAAATCCCGAAATCCCGTGAACATTGTTACGGCGGTCATGGATACCCTCCGAAACCTGGATATTCCCGCATGCTGGATCAACGCCGCTCTCCCCGATTCCACTCTTCTTCGTTCTGAGGCGCGAAAAACCGGCGACTTTGGGAAATGGCTTGATTCAGAACATTCCCGGATGGATGCTTCTTTCCGCGCCGCCGGTGAAATCGCCTCCGCGGCAGCCCGTATGGATTCCACGGCAAAAATAGGCATCTCCGGATACTCACGTTACCTTGAGGAGTTCACAGGATTACGCAGCTCTTCCGATCCGGAAGGTTACCCGGGGTTTACCATGTATCCTCAGGATGCCGGTACATGTTTTTCAGGTGACAGCGGGATGCTTCTTTCCCTGGCTTTATTCAAACAACCCGGCGGGATGAACTGTCTTATAACCGGCGGCGAGAGCTGGCGGCGGGGGAATGAGGCTCTGCTCCGGGCTGCTCCCTGGCAGAGCTTGTTCCTCGGTCTCAACGGCATCTGGTGGTCGAACGGGTTCGAAGGCGCCGAGGCCGCTCTTGCTCCCGGACTGACCGTAACGCCGGCCTTTTCTTTTGTTGCAGAAGAAACCCGTGAAATCATTGGCGGGATAGACCTGCTCCTTTCCGGCGCCAAACGGCATGGCGACGGTATCGCAATCGTATACAGCCCCATTTCCATCCTGGCGGCATGCGCAACGGAAGAACCCGGTTCACCTGCTTCCGCCGCGCCGGACGACTGCCTGGTTGAATATGAAAGAGCCGGCGCCGAAAAGGCAGACGGTATGGGAATGCAGCCTTATCGGGCCAATGCTGTTCTAAGGTCGGCGCATGCGTTTCTCCAGGCTTGTCTGGACGCCGGATACAGCCCTGCAGTGGTTTCTGAGGATCAGGTGAATACTGCCTGGCTAAAGAAGAACGGATTCCTGGTGCTCTTTCTCCCCTTCATGCAGTCGATAAGCGAGGAGACAGCCGTCCGGATAGAGGATTTTGCCCGGAGCGGGGGGACGGTGATTGCCGATGTACGAACCGGAATCATGGATGAACACCTCGCCATGCGTCATGCGGGCAGATTGGATTCTCTCTTTGGAGTAAACCGAATCCCGGAAAGAAAACTGAAGGAAACAGAGGGTGCTTTTCAGTTAAAAGGCATCGTGGATGGTTTGCCATCGGGCCTGGCAATCGATTCCTGCCGGGGGGAGACAGGTATTACCCCGGCCGGAGGGGCAAAAGCACTTGGTGAAATCGCCGGAGCGCCTGCGCTCATCGTCAACAGCGTATCCGGCGGAAAATCCGTGCTTCTTAATATGGGAATGGAATCCTACGAGCGGTTACGCATCAAGGGCGCCGAGGCTTCCCTGCGCACCCTTGTTTCCTGGTGCATACGGAACGGGGGCGCCAGCGCGCCGTCACTTTCACTCAGCGACAGCACGGGAAAACCCGCCCGCAGAATACAATCCACCGTATTCAGGGACGGAAACAGTTGGTACATCGGACTGCTCATGGAGCCGGGAACAGCCGGGATGCCGAACACCCGGAACCAGACCTGCCGCGTACAAACCGATAATCTGGCAAAATCGGCGTTTATTTATGATGTCCGCAGAGGCGCCTTCCTGGGAGGGGGGAATTCTTTCTCCGTGAACCTCCGTCCCGGGGAAGCAAAACTTTTTTCCTTGCTGCCCTACCGTGTCCAGGATATAGATATTAAACTGAAAAGCAATGTTATTAATCCCGGCGGGAGTATTCATTATCAGGTCAACATACAACCTCAAGATGCTGAAATAAAGCCCGGCCGTCACATTTTCCATGTTTCCGTTATTGGGCCTGACGGGAGTGAAAGAAAATTCTTTTCGGATTCCCTGGCTGCCCCGGAAGGGAGCATCGCGTCATCATTGGGAATTCTGCCTGTCGATCCCCCCGGAAGATGGAGATTGAAGGTAAAAGATATCGCTTCCGGGAAAAGCGTCGAGCGTGTCTTCATGGTTATGCCGGGAAACAAATAAAAATATTTGTCTGAACCTTGATTTACTTGATTGAAGGATTAACTTGATTTTTTTATAATCTTTCATCGGGGGCAGGAGAAGTTCTTTTGCCTGCTTTTCATCCCTTGCTCCCATTTATGGGGGAAAGGGACCGAGGGTTAGGGGGTTTTTACTTGGATACCCCGCAGCTTGCTGCGCGGTAATTCATTAGATAGATGTGATAAGTGGATTTTTTTTAGCATGAATTGCCAAAAATATTTTACTTGTTAATAATGTGCAGAACAGATTTATTTGCGTTATAGAAATAGAATTATGGTGCGGACGACCATGCTTTACACCCACGTGCTGAATAAGAATGGGCTCTAAGAAGGTATGGTTTTGTTATGCAGGGAGTTGTATGTAATATTGATCATTAAAGAAAGACATCGGCGTAATTTCAAAAGAATAGGAGAAAAAAACTGAGAATAATGAGTCCACAAAATAGAAAAGATATGCAGGAATTGTTCACAACGGCTGGGAACAATACTGACCGGATTGACGTCAAGATCAGCCTCCGGATTATCCAACTTTTTTCAGAGGGTTTATATTCCAGCCCTAACAAAGCAGTGGAAGAGCTCGTGTCTAATTCATTCGATGCAGGTGCTCAAAATGTCCATATCATTCTTTCCCCGGACTTACGTGATCCAGACGCAACCATCGTGGTCATTGATGATGGTGAAGGAATGGATGTTGATGGATTTAAACAACATTGGGTCATAGGCGAAAGCACGAGGCGTAAGAGCGCTGGCTCCCGGAGGCGAAAACCCATTGGGAAATTTGGTATTGGTAAGTTGTCCACATATGTGTTGGCTTCGAAACTAACTCATATCAGCAAGTCCGGTGACACTTACTATGCCGCCACGATGGATTATGCAAATCTGACCGGTAACGCTGAAGATGGCTCCAAAGGAGTTTTCGACGAACAGACGATCCAAATACCGCTACGAACACTTACGAAACAACAAGCTCAGGATGCAGTACGGCCATGGACACATGGAACAAAGGAAGGATATCAAGCGCTTTGCCTGTTTGGTGAAGATGCCAGTCCATCTTGGACTGTCTCTATTATGTCCGGGCTCAAGGAAATGGGAAAGAAGGTAAGTATTGGTCGTCTCAAATGGGTTTTGCAAACAGCCATGCCTCAGCGCGCTGACTTTCGCCTTTTTCTTGATGGGGATCCAATAACACCTCCGGAAATAGATGAGCCTTTGGCGAAACTGGTCATAGGCAAAGACGTGATCGAAATGCCAACGCCTTGCCCTGAAGGGCTCATTGCACGGGAGGACACAAGCGAATCAGAAAATTCTGTTCATCGATATGGCGTTTATCATGATAGATTATTGGGTCGAATCACTGGATACATCGAAATATTCAAGGATCAACTCGACTCGGGAAAAGCGAGATTTGGACAGAGCAATGGTTTTTTCGTCTATGTACATGAAAGACAGGTGAATGTAGACGATCTGGGATTTGGCATAGAACGCAACCTACTTCGACATGGCACCTTCTCAAGGTTCCGAATGGTTGTCCACATTGACAGCTTGGATGAGGCGCTAAGATCTTCCCGGGAATCCTTCCAACAAGGCGACCTATATAAAGAAGCGCAGAACTTTCTGCGTGCCGGCTTCAATCTAGCCCGCAGCAAACTCGTTGAACATGACCGCTCACAAACTCCTGCGGCCCTGATCTCTGTACGCATCTCCTCTGCGCCGGGAAGTATGACCCGAAGGCCGTTATTGTCGCTAGCTCAAATGGTTGCGGAGAATAAGGCCACTCCTTTCTATCTGCGTTTTCCTTCTGGACTCTCTGCTAAGGCACAGGCTGAGTTCTTGGAGGAGTTGAAGCAACAAGCAGAAGGAGCAGGCGATTTGCTTCGCTCCACGGAATTCAGTGCTCTCGATTCGAAGGATGGTTTGGCGATTTTCGACGTCCAGCAACGTAAGTTGCTTATTAATTCCTCTCATCCGTTTGTTGCTGCTTTTCAAGAGTTCTTCACAGATGCTCGTCGTAGTCTTCCGCTCGAAATGTTTGCGATGTCTGAGATTTTCGTCGAGGCCCAAATGTATGATATGGGATTTGATGAAAGTGATATCCGCGATGTGGTCAGTAGACGCGATGAACTACTGAGGCTGTTTGTCAGGTCTTCATCTCGTCGAACACCAGGAATGATCGCGCTTTCTCTTCTTGATGCAAGAGACAACGAGGCCGACCTTGAGATCGAGACACGCGCAGCATTTGAGGCGATAGGATTTGATAATGTTATCCGTATAGGAGGGAGAGATAATCCTGATGGTACTGCAGAGGCGTATCTGGCAGCGGACGAAGATGGAATTCCTCAGAGATACAAGGTAGGTCTTGAAGCAAAGAGTGGAAAGTATGTTAGTGCTAAGGAATTAGGAATTTCGGGGCTTGCACGGCACATGGAGGACCACAAGTGTGACCACCATGTTGTGGTGGGCAATCAGTTCGCCACATCGCGCGGTGAACTATCTGCTTCAGTTCGTGAAATACGGAACCACTGCAAGGCAACCGGAAAGACGATAACACTTATGTACATCGATGATCTTGCACGTTTAGTAAGAATTGTATCTGCGAAGAGGATTGGCGGCCTTAAGCGGATTCGAGAGCTTTTCAAGAAATGCATCACACCTGATCAGACCAAAAAGTGGATCGATTCTCTTGAGAAGGAGGAAGCGCAGAATGCTCCATACCGAGAGATACTCGAGACCGTGTGGCTTCTTGCAAAGGAACAGCCTAACGAACCAGTTGAGTATGCCGCAGTGATAACTGAACTTAGACATCGCGAACCACCAGTCAAAATGACAAAACCCGATCTCATTGAATGTTGCAAAGCGATGCATGTTTTGGCTAGTGGCGTTGTCTTCGCTAGGAAAAATAGCATCGAAATCGAAAGACGACCAGACATGATTCTGGAAGATATCAGGGCTGCGGTTGGCGAGTACCCAGAAGAAGAAAGAAAGACGATCCATATATGAAATCCGCAATCCAAAAAGCTCATATCCGTCCTGTTCATCCATTTCCTGCACGGATGGCTCCATCCATTGTCTGGGACTCCCTTCCAGATACTGATATTCCATTAAAAATCCTTGATCCGATGTCCGGGTCAGGAACAACGCTTGTATGTGCAAGAGCGAAAGGTCATTATGCAATAGGGTGTGACACCGACCCCCTCGCATTGCTTATAGCGAACGTTTGGTGCTCAGATGTTGACACAGAAAAGGTGAATTATCACGCAATCCGTGTCCTGGAACAAGCAAAAAATCTAGCGGATCAAATAGAATACGAAAAGGCATATACTTATGGGTCGAATGAAGAAACTCGTCGATTCATCGATTTCTGGTTCGACGATGAGAATCGTCGTCAACTGACTGCTCTCTCAACTTGCATCACGCGAGTTAACGCCGAAAGCGAGAGAATATTACTTTGGTGTGCTTTCTCACGTCTGATTATCACCAAATCCACCGGCGTTTCTCTTGCTATGGATGTATCGCATAGTCGACCTCACAAAGTCTATCAGATAGCTCCAATTCGCCCATTTGATAAATTTTTAGAAGCGGTTGAGTATATTGTCAAAAACGCACCATTTCATATTAGTGATAAATCTGAAATGAAAAGCCCTAATGTTGATATTCGCCCCGCGGATGCAAGACGTTTACCTATCGACTCGAAAAGTGTAGATATGATTATTACATCTCCTCCCTATCTCAACGCTATTGATTATTTGCGTGGACATAAGCTCTCTCTTGTATGGATGGGACATTCTATAGCAAATATCAGAAATCTTCGCTCTGCAAATATAGGTTCAGAGATATCATGTCATCAACAACCAGAAAATGCAATTTTTGGAGTCATGAAAGTAATGGGAGAAACAGAAGGTTTGGATAACCGTCGAATGGGAATTTTGATACGTTACCTGCAAGATATGAATAATGTCATAAGAGAATGCGCTAGAGTTCTTAAAAGAAAAGGACATGCTATCTTTGTCGTTGGCGATTCGTCTGTGCAGGGTGTGTTCATAAAGAATTCTGATGGACTGACTAAACTTGCTTCCAACAACGGTTTTTCTTTGGATTCTAGAATCGTTCGACCCATTGCAGAAAATAGAAGGTATCTCCCACCTCCTGATTCAAAGCAATCCGGGAAACAGTTACAAGGGCGAATGCGGGAGGAGGTTATTCTAAAATTCACGCTGATTGAGAAATAAAAAACTGCGCAGAAAAGCTGATTTAAACCGCTGTGCTTTTTTAAGGTATTTTGACAGGTGTTCTGATTGGTTTCCACGAATTTAATCTCTTAGGATTAAATTCCCCGCCGCTTGCGGCAATGGATAAGAAATAAACCTAACATGATACCCCGCAGATTGTTGCGTTGTAATTCATTTTGTATATTGTATACACCATACTGTATACTGTATCCCAAAATAATGAAATAGTTTCTTAATGATCGTCCTCGCACCCTTTCGATCCGCCAACTCTAAACGACTTCGTTGACAAGGTTTTCCGCATGCATCTCACCAACCGCCATATCCGTGGTTCAATAACAGCTTTACATCATGGCAATCCTTGAATCCCATGAATCATGGTTCAGACTTATTAATCCTGGCTGTCCATTCATCCTGACCATCCGCGGTTCAGACAATTGAGTGTAGGGCAGTTATTAATTCTTGTCTTTTCCTCTGTGCCTTTGTGCCTTTACGCCTTTTCTTTTTTACTTCCCCTCCACTACTTTCAAAGTCTGTCCCGGATCGATATTTCTCAACACCGTTTCCTGCCCTGAGGGAAATGTAACCACGATGTCGTACTTCCGGGAAGAATCGGCGCCAAAATGCACCTGAAGCGGGTTGCCGGGGAAAGTTCCGCTTCCCGCCCAGACTTCGCGGTATCCCCGCAGGGCTGATCTATCCCCCGCCTTTCCGGCGTCGTAGAGGCTGGCCTTGCTCATGACCGCCGAGCGATTGGATTTGGCGCCTTCCAGATTGAGTTTGATGTAATTCCTGTTGTTGGTCTTGTTTTCGAAGAGTTTCCATTCCCCCGGATTACTGGAGCCGGGACGGCGCCAGTTTCCAACTGTAAGATCGAGGTCGCCGTCATTGTCAAGGTCCCCGAACGCGCAGCCATGCCCGTAGTAAACGGAGCCGCCGGTTTTTTCGTGGGCTTCCGTGAATTTCCCCTTGCCGTCGTTCAGCAAAACGAGCGATTCATAGCGGCTGTTGGTAACATAGATATCCAGGTCGCCGTCGTTGTCGATGTCGCCGAACGTAGCGCCGCGGCTGTTGGTCACGATGTCCACTCCGGCCTGTTTTGAAATGTCGGTGAATGTGCCGTTGCCGTTGTTGTGAAAAAGGGTATTGGCGCCGAATTTTGCATCTGCGGACGCGCCGGTGCCGGAGCTGTTGGCGAGAAAAAGGTCCTGAAAACCGTCATTGTCAACATCCAACCAGAGGCAAGTTACATTGTAGCCGTTCGCCTGCATCCCCAGCTTTTTGGTGACATCGGTAAATTTCAGGTTTCCTTCGTTGTGGTAAAGGCGGCGGGCGCCTTGATCATCCTTGTCGTTCAGGTTGCCCACATAGAGATCGGGAAGGCCGTCGTTGTCGTAATCGCAGAACGAGCAGCAGTACCCGTTCCCTTCGTCTGCCACCCCGGCTTGTTTGGCGATATCACGGTAGGCGCCGTCGCCGTTATTTATGAAGAGGGAATTGGCGCAGGTCGGGCCGCTGCGGTAACCGCCCTTGGCGACATAAATATCGAGGAGACCGTCCCCGTTTACATCGGCGGTGGTCACCCCGCAGGAATAGTTGAACGGCCCGCCGTCCAGCCGTGAAGGCACCGCGTATTCCACAAACCCCTCATCTCCGCCGATATAGAAGAAATTGGGCTGCAAGACCTCTCCCCGTTTCTCTGAAAGTGCCTCCAGGTTATTGGCGACAAACATGTCCAGATAGCCGTCATTGTTGAAATCGGCAATGGCTATGCCATGCGTGTCAAAAGGGCATGCGACCCCGTACGATTCGGTAACATCGCGGAAACGGAGCTTCCCCTCGTTGTGAAAGAGCTTGTTACGGCCATACACGACGCTGATGTAGATATCGAGTTTCCCATCCATGTCGAAATCCGCCATGGCGGTGCACTTGCCGTGTCCCTGGTGTATGAAACCTGACTGTTCGGTCACATCCTGGAACAGGACGCCGTTTAAAAAAAGGTTATGGAGTTCATTCTGAGAAAACACCGCTCCCGTTCCAAGAACCATGACCGCAGCGAATACCAGACAGCGTTTCATGACGCCTCCTTTGGTGAGATGAATCAAATTTTCCGATTATGTCATTTTTTAAGTATTTTTGAAAATCACTGTGATTGCACATTTAGATACTGAAACGAGTTCAGGATGACACATGTCATGCCGAACTTGTTTCGGCATCTACTATACGATCGCAAACCTTATCTAGTGACATAACCAGATAAGATTTTAAAAAATCAAGTCAATCATTGAATCATGCAAATCATCAGACTATCTTTTTCCTTCATTCCTTTTCTTTCATTCTGACTCCTGACTTCTGGCTTCTGGATTCTATTTTTCATCCTTTTCTGATATACCATTCCCAGAACGCGCAGAAACTGAACCAGCTTAGCGCGATAAAGAGCGCCCACTTCCAGAGATTGGGCCATGACTTGAGTCCCACCCATATTCCTTTGACGTCGGGAAGGGTGTGGACGGTCAGGTTGGTCAGGCTCTCTTTGGGCATCGGTTTTTCAAAACGGCTCAAAACAATCGCAGCAGCCAGGGTATAAAGGAATGAAAAGAATCCCACATAGGTGAAATTGATAACGGTGAAAACATCCAGTATCACCGCAAAAAGGACGCCGCTGACCATGGCGATAAGCGCGGCGCGGGGTGTGGTGCGGGTGCTGAAAATCCCGACACAGTAAAGGGCGACTACCACTCCGAGCACATCGCCATAGAAGCTCTGGATAAACGTCATGACCGACTGGCTTTTCACGATCAGGGGGAAAAGGGCGATGGTGGCGACCAGGGTGAGCGCTTCGACTATACGGGTTACTTTTTTCAGTTCATTTCCGGTAGCTTGAGGCCGCAGGATGCGCAGGTAGATATCTTTTGAAAACATGGCGCTAGATGCGGTCAGCATGCCATCCACAGTGGAAAGCAGGGCGGCCATGAGTCCGGCTACCAGTATCCCGCGCACGCCGGTCGGGAACATGGTGAGAATGACGTTCATGAAAGCCTCGTCGGGCAGGATATTGGGAGTGATAACCCGCATGATGGCGCCGATAATAAAAGAGCAGAAGGGGTAAAACACCGCCAGAATGCTCATGAACAACAGGGCTTTCTGGGCGTCTTTCTCGCTTTTGGCGGCGAGGAGGCGCTGCGCCATGCTGTAATTGAGCGACATCCAGCCCACTCCGGCGATAGTCGCCCATACCAGAACCGCCTGCAAGGGGAAGTAGATGGTGGTGTTTGCCGACCAGTCGGAGGGCGGTATGATGCTGAAAAGGGGAACTCCCGCGTTTCCGAGAGCACCGGTGGCTACAAATTTCGAGAGGCCGCCGATTTTCACGAATGCCATTATAGTTACGACAAGGAGAGTAACGATAATGAACATACCCTGATAGTAATCAAGGGAGAGCACCGTTTTCATCCCGCCGAGGATCACATAGAATCCCACCACCGCCGAGATGAGAATGATGCTTGCGAACATCGACCAGCCAAGCAGGTTTTTAAGCAGGAGAGCGCCGAGAAACATGCCCCCGGCGAGAGTGACAATTAAAATAGAGATCATGATCAGCGAAAAAATCGCACGGCAAGAGAGATTGAATCTTTTTTCCAGAAATTCTGGTGTCGTGGTGATTTTTGACCGCCAGTAGATGGGTACGAGGAACATGGCGGCGAACCAGGTGGTGAACCACATATGGACTCCTGGCCATTGAATCAGGTAAAATCCCCAGAGAAAGCCCAGGCCGGCCACACTCATCACCGCCGGGTCGGCCCCCATGGCGAACAGGGTGAGCGCAGTCTGATACCAGGTGCGGGTATGTCCGCCGGTCATGAATTCCTCTGCGGAAATACTCCTTCTGCTGAAGAAGTAGCCTGCTATGAATACGATGCAGAAATAAACTGCCACTATCAGCGAATCAATGTGGTTGTTCATCCGGATTTATCTCCTGAACGCCTTACTGGTGCATCATGATCATCATCGTACCTGATTAGAATCTACTTTTTTGACAGGACAAGATTAACCCTAATTATTCACAAATTTGCTACGACATTTTCTTAACTCTTTTTTAAACAAATACTTATTATTAATTTTGGAAGGCAGCCCCCTAAATCCCCCGAGGGGGGACTTTTCGTGGTAAAGATGAAAATGCGAAAGTGTAACTTATTTAAAAAACCGATTAAGCCTTGTATTGCAGCCTTTTAAGTCCCCCTTTGGGGGATTTAGGGGGCTGTAGTTTTGAGGTTTACAGCAAGAAAATCTTTTTTTTATGAATAATCCGGGATTAACAGGATTATACTTTCTGTTTTTCAAATCCTGTTAATCCTGTTAATCCTGTCAAATTTTTCTCTCTTTTCATTCTTTCTTTGCGAACTTTGTGAGAGAAAATCTTTTCATCCTTTAAAGCTTCTATTTCCCGGAAAAATATCTCTCGCTGTCGGCAATCTCATAGGAATACCCCTGCTCGGTAAGGAAGAGCTGACGTTTGGCAGAGAACTCCTGGTCCTGGGTGTCGCGGGTGATCACCGTATAAAACTGCGCCATGCACCCGTTCTTTTTAGGCCGGAGGATCCTGCCGAGCCGCTGGGCCTCCTCCTGACGGGAGCCGAATGTCCCTGAAACCTGGATCGCCACATTGGCATCGGGAAGATCGACAGCGAAATTGGCAACTTTGGAGACCACCAGGAGCTTTATCTCGCCCTTCCGGAAAGCGTTGTAGAGTGTCTCACGGGTAAGGTTGTCCACTCTCCCGGTGATGATAGGAGCGTCAAATTCCCTGGCCAAAAGCTCGAGCTGAGAAATATACTGCCCGATAACCAGCACCAGATCATCGCGATGACGGCTGATCAGACGCTCCACAACCTTGATTTTAGCCGGGTTTTCCGAGGCGATCCGGTATTTTTTTCGCAGTCCGGCGACAGCATAATCCACCCGCTTTTCGGCTGGCAGGGAAACCCGTATTTCAGTGCAGCTTGCTTCAGCAATCCAGCCCTGTTTTTCCAGATCCTTCCAGGGAACATCGTATTTCTTCGGCCCGATCAGACTGAAAACATCCCTCTCACGGCCATCCTCACGGATAAGGGTGGCAGTGAGCCCCAGCCGGCGCGTTGCCTGGATGTCTGCGGTGTAGCGGAATACAGGCGCCGGGAGCAGATGAACCTCGTCATAGATGATCAGCCCCCAGTCCTCACGGTTGAACAGGCCGAAATGGGGGAAGCCGGAGAGTTTGGTTTTACGGTAGGTGAGAATGTTATAGGTTGCGATGGTGACCGGTTTAATATCCTTATGCTCTCCGGAATATTCTCCGATGTCGTCTCCGGTCAGTGTGGTCTTGTCTAAAAGCTCCTGCCGCCACTGACGGAGAGCGGTGATATTGGTGGTTAGAATAAGGGTCATGGCGGAACATTTCACCATTGTCCCAATCCCGATAACCGTTTTCCCCGAACCGCAGGGGAGCACGATCACTCCCGAGCCGCCCCGCACGCCCCCTCCGGCATAGAAAGTTTCCACCGCATCCTTCTGATAGTTCCTTAGATCGAAGGGTTTTCCCTCGCCGGTTATCCCCCGTATGCCGATATCGAGGTGACGGCCGGGAGTGTAACCGGCAAGATCCTCGACCGGGTATCCAAGCTTTATAAGGATTTGCTTTAAGAAACCCCGGCTGGTCAGAGCAATGGCCAGGGTGTAGTTATCGATATACTCATCTATATAGGGTCTCACCTGGTCATTGTTCCAAATCTCTGTGATGATGAGCGGATCCGTGGATTCAAGCCGGAGCATGCCTTTAGAAGATATGAGCTTGAGTTTGCCGTAACGGCTCATCTGATCTGCTATTTCAAACCGGATGGTGCGGGGAATCTCGTATCTTGAAAACTGCTCCAGGTCTGCCATCACCATGTCGCTGGTCAGTCCCAGCGAAGCCGCATTCCATAGTGAGAGCGGTGACAGACGGTACGTGTAGATATGCTCGGGGCTTTTCTCCAGTTCGGCAAACCGCGAAAGGGCGTTTCGCGCCGGTGTGAACAGCGGACTGTCGACCTCGAGAAGAATACTGCGGTCGCTCTGCACGATGACCGGGTTTCCCGGATTGTAGATCATGATAGGTAACTCCCTTAAACGGCGGAACTTTGCAATATATCAAAACCCTGGGTATATGTCAAGGATGAGAATGACCTGCCTGGCCATCCCCCATTTTTTTTTCGGCGACAAATATGCCATGCTATTTATATGCTCTAAAGACAAAATCCCCCCGCCGCATAAAGCGGCGACCCCCTTGTTAAGGGGGTAAGATACTGCCTGCCAATATGTTTCCCCCCTTAAAAAGGGGGGATGTCCAAAGGACA
>JAUYCD010000207.1 GCA_030692375.1 Candidatus Latescibacter sp.
GTTGAACTTACATGTTATTATCTTTACCATGTTAAGTCCCCCTCCGGGGGATATAGGGGGCTGCCTTATAAATATGCTTAAGTATTTGTTTGAAAATAAGTTGAGATAATACTTATGTACGTTTATGAATAATTCAGGTTAATAATTCTATTACTTAATTTCCTTAACTCTTCTTCTAAATCGACATTATTAATATTATACTTTTGTTCTTTATCAAGTTTTTTTGCAATTTTCATCAAGTGTAATCTATCATGTTCGTAACTGTTTTCATATTTTTCCAAAAACGTGTCATATTTTGTGCAACAAACAAGTAAACCCAAAGAATCTATCAAACACCGTACTAATACACGAGATGCAGAAACCAAACCACGCTCAATAAGAACAATAGAAGCCTGATAAATCTCTAAGCTTTTTACAAACAACAAACAAACTGATGTTTTTTGTTTAGTATCCAGTCTCATATCTGTGAGCAACTCAAAACAGAATCGATTTATATCTCTAGCAAAGGACAAAACTTCTCGATGCTCCTGCCTTATTGTTTGCTGTTCTTTCGAAAACTCTTGCCCTAAGAAGCCATTAATTATTTTATAGCTCACAGTTCATCCTGCAACCTCAATCGCTTCTCTCAAACCAAATTTCCCCTCGTACAGCGCCTTCCCGACTATCACCGAATCGACTCCCGAGCTTTCTATCAGTTGCAGCGCGCGGATATCGTCGAGAGAGGAGACTCCCCCGGAAGCGATAACTTTGAGTCCGGTTTCGCGGGCCATGCGCCCGGTTTCCGCGATATTCGGGCCGGTTAGCATGCCGTCACGGGATATATCTGTATAGACAATCCTTTCGATGCCGAGCGCCTTCATCTCGAGACCAAGTTCCACAGCCGGGCGGCCGCCGTCAGAAGCCCATCCCCTCGTTGCAGCCATTCCGTTTTTGGCGTCTATGCCGACAAGAATCCTTTCCGGGCCGTATTTATCCAATGCCATGCTGACCAGACGGGGATTTTCCACCGCCGCTGTTCCCAGGATGACCCTCTTTATGCCCATCGTCAGGAGGGTGTCGATCCGGGCCATATCACGGATTCCCCCGCCGAGCTCCACCGGAACATGCACATGTTCGAGAATTTCCTGCACCACACTGTCATTTACCCCAAAGCCTTCGAATGCGCCGTTCAGGTCCACGATATGCAGGATTTTTCCGCCTTCTTTCTCCCACCGGAGAGCCATCTTCAAGGGAGTGTCGGAATATACCTTTGCATCCTCCATTCTGCCCTGGAGCAGGCGAACGCATTTTCCGTCTTTTATATCTACCGCGGGGATAACAATCATTACCTGATCCCAGCAAAATTACGGAGTATCCTCAGTCCCATTTCCTGGCTTTTCTCCGGATGAAACTGGACACCCCAGACCCGTCCGCGCCCCACGATCGAGGCATAATTGATATAATAGTCTGTCTCGGCGATGACATCACTATGGTCTTCCGGATCGACATAGTAGGAGTGCACGAAATAGAAATACGAATGGTCGGGAATTCCCTCCAAGAGAGGGTCTTCACGCTGAATATGCGCCTGGTTCCAGCCGATCTGGGGAACCAGTCCCCGTGTGAAGATACGCACCCTGCCGGGGAGTATATCCAGTCCCCGGTGAATCCCCTTCTCTTCACCCTCGGTGAACAGCACCTGAAGGCCGAGGCAGATTCCCAGGAAGGGTTTGCCCTCCACGATTGCCTCACTGACGGCTTCATCCATTCCGATGGCGCGGATATTCTTCATGGCGTCGCCGAATGCGCCCACTCCCGGCAGAACGATATGGGAGCTGTCGCGGAGGTCCTCCGGCCGTGCGCTGATCCGCACCTCTGAGCCGACATTCTCGAACGCTTTAAACACACTTCCGAGATTGGCCATCCCGTAATCGATTATCGTTATCATTCAATCGTCTTCCCCAATTCCCGCGCTTTCATCGTCGCCGCCTCCACAGCATCGATGAGCGACCAGCGGAACGCATTCCGTTCCAGCGCCCAGAGACCTTCGGCGGTGGTTCCTCCCGGCGAGGTGACCATATCACGGAGACTGGAGGGTTCCATTCCCTTGTCCAGGATCATTCTGGCGGTTCCATACACAGTCTGGGCGGCCAGTTTGAGCGCTATCTTACGGGGAATGCCCATCCTTACCCCTCCCTCGGTCAGGGCGTCGATCATTACCGCCGCATAGGCCGGGCCGCTGCCGGAAAGACCGGTCACCGCATCCATAAGGTCCTCGGGAATTTCAGCCACATAGCCGAGGGCGCTCATGATCCGGACTGCGCGGTGGACATGCTCCTCTGTGGCATAGGTTCCTTTCGCCACCGCGCTCGCCCCTTCTCCGATCATGCAGGGAGTGTTGGGCATGACCCGCACCACCGGATGTTCGGGTAGCACTGCCTCGATCGCTCTGGTGGTTATGCCCGCGCAAATGGAAATGACAGGCGTTTTTTTCGGAGCGCCTTTCAGATGGAGAAGCGCTTCTTCCGCTGTTGCCGGTTTTACCGCCAAAATTACCACATCAACCGTTTCTCCCATCTTCTCGATGGAGTGCGTCACCGACACTCCTTCTTTGAGGGCGATTTCCTCACGGTGGGAGTCGATATCGTAGATGAATATGTTATGGGCTTCGTAAACCTCGGCCGTTATCAGCCCTTTTATGATCGCCAACCCCATATTGCCTGCGCCGATGACGCCAATCGTTTCCGATGCCATGGAAATCTCCTTGGGTAGATTCTTTTATTCTTGATTCTGGGTTCAACATCTCTTTATGGACAGGATTTACAAGATTTACAGGATTTTTACCGGTATGTCGTTAAGCTAAGGTGATCATCCAAAAGGTTTATCCCCCCTACCCCCCTTATTAAGGGGGAAAAAGAAAATTGTTCCTATTACTGTGCATTTATTAGGATTTGACAAAACCCTCTCTTTAAATTCCCCCCTTAATAAGGGGGGATGCCAAAGGCAGGGGGGATCATTAAAGACACAGGAGCACTCAATTTCTCTTATTTACTGTATGTTTTTTTCTCTTCTCTGCGAGAAATTGTTTCTTTCTTTACAGATATAAAAGCCAGTTGTGACGGTCTTCCGCCTCGCCGGAGATTATCCCGAAAAATTCCTTCTGAAGTCTAAAGGTAATCGGTCCGCGGCTCCCCGTTCCGACCTTGACATGATCCACCGAAGCGACCGGAGTTATCTCTGCGGCTGTTCCGGTAAAAAACACTTCATCGGCGATATAGAGCATTTCACGGGCTATGGGCTGTTCAACTACCTGTATCCCTATTTCTTTTGCCAGGGTGATAACCGAGTCGCGGGTGATCCCCCGGAGTACACTCGCCCCGGATGGCGGGGTATAGATCACACTGTCGCGTACCACAAAAATATTCTCCCCGGAGCCTTCGCTCACCATGCCGTACACATCCAGTCCGATGCCCTCGTGATACCCGTCCGCCAGGGCGTCGATCTTAATGAGCTGGCTGTTCATGTAGTTCCCGCCGACCTTTGCCATGTTGGGCATAGTATTGGGCGCCAGGCGGTTCCAGGAGGAGACACATACATCCACACCCTTTTCCAGAGCGTCGGCGCCCAGGTACGCGCCCCAGCCCCAGACCGCGATGGCTGTGTCCAGGGGGCAATGCGCCGGATTGACACCCAACTCCCCGCAGCCGCGAAATATTATCGGTCGAATGTAGCATTCTTCCAGACGGTTTGCCCGGATAGTATCCAGCACCGCATTAACTAGTTCCTGAACCGAATACGGCGGTGTGGTACGGTAGATTTTCAGGGAATCATGCAGACGGCGGATATGGTCATAGAGCCGAAAACAGGCCGACCCTTTCACAGTCTTGTAGCACCGCGCCCCCTCAAAAAACGAGGAGCCATAGTGAAGTGCATGGGAGAGAACGTGGATTTTGGCGTCCTCCCAGTTGACCAGGGTGCCGTTGAACCAGATTTTTTCGGCATTGATCATTGCCATGGATATTCCTCCGGGATGAGTTATGTAAAAAGACTATTTTAAAATCCTCAACAAGCCGGATTCCAAAGAGTTACAGAGTGTCCGGCGCAAGCGTATTGCAGGCAAATTATAATTTGTTAATATAATGTATAAAAGGGAGAAATCAAAAGAATTATAAAGTATCAAGGCAACAAAGTTTTTACCATTTGTATTATCACATCGACTCTTTTCTCCTTTTCTTTTTCCTTTTCCCCACTGGCTATTATCCATATATTTTCCAAAAATAAAAAGCTTAGATACGAATTTGCCTCAATACGGTTCACTTAAGCGAAAAAAGGAAGGATCTTTAACCACGAAACACACGAAAGGTACGAAAAATGATTTTATTAAAAAAAATGAATAACAAATTTCGTGTTTTTCGTGACTTTCGTGGTTCAAATTTTTTTTAAATGAACTGTATTGGAATTTGCCTGGGATATACTTTGGGTATGATAAAGGAAAAAATGGAATCTTCACTCGCCGGTAAAAGACTCTCCCTATTGAGCGTGACGGAAATCAGAAAACTCCTGGAAGGAGTTGCTCCGGATGAAGCGCTCATTGCCAAACTGAAACACGACAGTCGGGCGGGAGTTCGGAATCTTGCCTGTTCTTTCAGCGCCAGGAAGGAACACAATGACTGTCTTGAGTTCAAGCACGCAGAAATGCTCACGTTCGAATGCGAGCTTCGCGCCGGGGGCATAAGCCTCATTGCGGGCCTGGACGAGGCCGGACGAGGCCCGCTGGCAGGGCCGGCGGCGGTCGGATGCGTGATATTTGCGGATGATGTGCATCTGCCCGGTCTGGACGACTCGAAAAAAATGACCGCACCAAACCGTGAGGAGATGTACAGTCGCATCCTCGATGCGTCCAGGGCATGGAGTGTGGTTGTGACAGATCACCGGGAAATTGACGAGTTCGGTGTCCATGTTGCGGTCTTGAGGGGAATGGGTAAAGCGGTGGAGAATCTCTCGGTGACCCCCGAGATCGCTCTGGTGGACGGCAGGTCACTCCCGCAACTCGCCTGTCCGGGGCGCAGCATTGTTCATGGAGACGCCCTTTCGCTCACCATTGCAGCGGCATCCGTGCTGGCCAAGGTGACCCGTGACCGTATCATGGTCGAGATGGATTCCCGTTATCCCGGTTATGGTTTCGCAGGACACAAGGGGTATGGCTCAAGCGAACACATCGAGGCGGTGAGAAAACTGGGGCCTTGCGATATACACCGCATTTCATTCGAAATTGTTTCGGCGGTTTCCCCTCCCGGAACGGTGCGGACCATACTGGAAAAGAGACTTTGGGACGCAACCTCCCCGGCTGTTCTGGAATGTGCGGCGAACGGCATCGCCCGTAACAGCCGGTTCATATCCGAAAATGACCTTGACTATCTCCGCTCGGTCTACCGTGAATGCAAAAACGTGAAAGACAGTAATAAAGTAACAAAGTAAAAAGATAAGGCAAAAATTATTTGGGTATGCCATTAGATAAGGTTCGTGATCGTATCTATAGATGCCGAAACAAGTTCGGCATGACACGTGTCATCCTGAACTTGTTGCCGCTTCGCGGGAACGATAAAACCTTTTCAGGAT
>JAUYCD010000208.1 GCA_030692375.1 Candidatus Latescibacter sp.
TTATATTTTTAGTATATTACTGATAAATCGGCAAAAAATCATTGCGAAGGATAAAGTCAGAACGTCAGGACATTATTATGTTGAGACATTATTTCGGCATTCTTTTTTACCGGATCATCTTTAGCGAAACCTCCAAGTGGATGCAGGATCAGGTATAAGGGTAATTCCTGAATACCTGAGCACTTAATACCAATGTATAGGATAATTCGGGATGTGGTAATTGTCAAGCAAAATTACAGGAATTATTTTCACTTCATTTATTCTATATTTATTGCCATTTTTATATCGGGTGATTACTGATGATCCGGCAAAAAGTAATTATTGCATTATTTTCTGACGTTTTTAAACCTCACCCCCTGCCCCCCTCTCCTAGTCAGGAGAGGGGGTAACTCATTGCTGACTATGTCTTTACCCTCTCCTAATTAGGAGAGGGTGGCTGAAGGCCGGGTGAGGTTTTCGTCTACAATATTTTCATCCCTTCGCTATTTTTTCCGCATCTGCCGCGATATTTTTGAACACTTCGGTGATGCGGAAAAGCTCCGAATCCTTGTTGCGGGCGCGCCAGATGGTTTCGTATTCACGGGAGAGTTTCGCTGTCGATTTGGCAAATTCTCGAAGCTCACGGGCATTCTTTTTCCCCAGCTTTTTGTTGAGCCGCCGCCTGGCAAGGAGCGCAAGCCTTCCGTTGAGCGCAATTGCACGGGCGCTCCACATGAATTCATCATAATCTATGCGGCGGTCTTGCGGGATTTTAGAGCGGATTTTTTCAAGTTCTTTCTCGATTTCGGGGGCGCGGCGGCAGGATTTCACCAAAAGCTCATCAGGCATCCGCTTGAAATCCTCCGGGGCGATCCCGCTGATTCCTTTCATCATGAAACGCCAATTTGCAGCGAGGCTCCCCAACTCACGCAGGAGAGAGGCGGCCTTCCCGGATGGGTCGGAAAGCTCCAGAAAGGATACTGCCCGGTCAAATGTGTCATCATCAGGGCCGGCGGAATTCCAGGAGAGAGCGGCCCCAAGCGCCATGCCATGAAACGATCCGGCAAGGGGATTGATATGTCCGTAATCGCCCCAATCGGTGTTAAGGATGCCGCGGGCGCCGTTCTTCATCCCGTAATCCACCATGCTCCTTATGTTACGGGAGGCGGCGTTCAGATCGTTCGCCAGACGGTTCCAGCCGGATACACCCGGGCAGTTGAAGAATCTCACTCCTTTCTGGCCGAACATAACTGTCTGGACGTCGGCAACTGCGGCGCCATATTCCCAGTTGAGCAGGGTGACATCCTTCGGCAAACGGTCGATGAGTTCGGGATGCTTCACCACAATATCCCCCCAGATCATGACTTTTTTGTCATATTTCTTCACCATCTCAACAAGACGAAGGATGTGGCCGAGATACAGCTCTCCCACCCCTTTCTCATTGGCGAGCTTTTTGGTACGGCCGGTTCCGAGATCGAAGGTTTCATCGCAGCAGATATTGAACACCGGTGCGCTGAACAGCGGAAGGTAGTCGTCGAACATCTCCCCGAGCAGCTTGTAGCTGTCTTCGTTGGAGACATCGATTGTATGATGCTCCATCCGGTTTCTCCAGAGAAGCTGCAGGCTGGGATCGAAGTTTTCCTGCTCGCAGAGACGGGCGTAAGCAGGGTTCTGGAGGATTTCATACATGTGCCCGAACGAGGAAAGCGACGGCACCAGATCGACTTGCAGGAAGCGGGCATATTCATCGAGGCGGAGTATCTCATCCGGGGTAATGACATCGAAACCCGACCGGATGGCAGGATTCTTCCGAAAAGCGAACACATGCTCCACATAAAACTGTATCTGGTTCATCTTGTACCGGGAGGCCTTTTCCACCAGGAGTTTCATGGTCTTGAACTGTGGAACTTTTCCCCTGGAAACATCATGATAGAATCCTCTGTTCTCGAAATCAGGACGGTCTTCGATGGAAAGACAGGGGAGTTGGTGTTCGCTCTGCTCGCAAATCTGCTGAAGCGTCCGCACCCCAAAGAGCAGCCCACGTGAAGAAGAAGCCTCGATGGTTATCCGGTCTTCCAGGATTTCAAGGTTGTAATCCTCTAAGGAGTGACCCTTCTCGATAACAAGGTTGATGAATCCCTTCTCCGGAAAACCGATGCTCCTGTTCAAAGAAACGGCGAATTTTTTCGTATCGAGGAGGAATTGGGCGAGTATGCGAGCGATCCCGGTATCATGAGGACTGGTGTTTCCGCAAAGAAGAATACTCTCCTTCCCGGTAAACCGGTAAGAACCGCTCCTCATTTCCATCTTTTTCGGGAGAGGCAAAATGAATAATTCCATAGTTTATGGTAATCTCCAACATCGGGTTATATTTTTTATCTTTTGTGGGCTGAAAAGGAGGTTTCATGGGCAATGCGGACTACTTCCTGCGCGGAAGTATAACTGGAAAACGTCATGCCGAACTTGTTTCGGCATCTATTTCAATAATTGCTTTCGCATATTTAAAATCTATTTACTTGATCAGCATCATCCTGTGGGATACCATTCTGTTCCCCGTATACACTCCCACAATATACATACCGGATGACACATTCGATCCTGTTTCGTTTGTTCCGTCCCATCGAATTATATGTTCACCCGCTCTGAATGACGTGGATATTAAGTTCCGGACCCTCTGACCGCTAATCGAATAGATCGATATTGAAAGTCTCGCTTCCGAGGACAGAGTGACATGAATCTCCGTGGAAGCATTGAACGGGTTGGGAACGTTTGCAACCGTGATAGGGAAATCTTTGAGCGAAGGCCCAGAGTTCACAGCGGTTGGGGAGGAAAATTCCGCGATTGTTGTGGGTTCGTACTTTATCCACGTTATCGGTGTTGTCGTCTGTTGAAAAGTCGAAGGCAACTTGTATGTTGTTCGGAAATTGTCGATATTCGGACCCAGCACTACAATTTTCCCGATGTCACCCTGCCCGACACCTGCAAGGGCACAGTATTGAACATGTTTGATGGTATTGTAGTCTAATCCCATAAGCTCGATCCCGATCCTGTCCACAGAAACCATGTCCGGACCGGCAATCATCACACCTTGTTCGACAAGTTTGCCATAGATAGTAGGGCCGTCCCCCTCCATCCCGGTAACCCCATCGAGAAGGGCGAATCCCGGTTGAATGTTACGCGCCACACGGACAATATTGTAGTTCAGACCCTTGTAACTCCCGAGGTGCATTTTATTCTTTTCGGAATAAAGCCATTTGGCCACATAGTCGCTGGTCAGGGATTCGGGAATTTTCACGAGGAAATTCAGTGGCGATGACATGCAGAAATTTTTTATCGAAAGAGTGCAAACGGTCATGGAATGAGTTTTCAAGTTAGCGAGAGAGAAAAAGAAATTGTTCGTGTCAAGGTAAGGGTCGGCGATGTTCATGGGTACGACGACATTTCCCCTAGGTGAGTTGAAATCGGTAATCCAATTCACCGTCGTTGATGAACGGGCATTAAAATCAACAAATTCAACATGATACTTTTCGTTTAGTGCATAGTACCCATAGTGTGAAAAGTTCGAGAGCGTGTTGTTGACCGGTAATCTCCCACCGGGAAGGGAAGGAGTTGCCGATGCTTCGCCTATTATGATTTTCTGATCTGTCAGCCCAGTTAAAAAGTCAAGTACCCCGCGGAGAGTATCAATGTTCGTGACACCGAAAGGGCAGAAAGGTTCGACGACATTCGGTTTCAGGATGATCTGTTTTCCTTGAATGCCGCTTTTGATCACATCGGTGAAAGGGAGAAGCGCATCATGGGCCATCTTGCGACGGTCGGTGCCGCTTACTAACGATACCTGGCTGGATGACTGTGATTGTACGACGGCTTTCGCCATTCCGGGGAATGGATACCCTGCAATCGATCCGGCGGCGCCGATGCCCATCGCACGGATGAATTCACGTCTGTTAGTCATTATGCATACTCCATACATGAAACCTTTGTAAAAATCTTGAATAACCAAAATGAATCTAAGAATTTCAATTCAATAGTGACATTCATGCAAAATCGTTGAATATCTCAGGAAAAGCCAGCATTATTTTTCAGGCGGTAAAAAATATGGAAAACCCCGCACGGGAGGGTTCTCAGAATCTTTTTCTTCTCATATACTGATGGTACGGCAAAAAGTAATTTTTTCCCATTATTTTCTGGTGTTTTAACCTCACCCCCTGTCCCCCTCTCCTAGTCAGGAGAGGGGGTAACTCATTGTTGGCTATGTTTTTACCCTCTCCTGGATAGGAGAGGGTGGCCGAAGGCCGGGTGAGGTTTTCGTCAATTTAGAGAGCTTTAATACTTTTTGCCGGATCATCATATACTGGTCCCTCAAAATTTACTTGAGCATCACTACGATAAAACTAACGACCAGAAATAAAAAGAGAATGCGCAAAATCGATCTCATATTGAACAGGCCATTATAGCGGTTTCTCTTACTGTGCGCCTTTTTTATAATTATCTTACACTCCAGGGGAATGTTATGAAGTGCCGCAGCCTGTTTAACGAAATCGCATGATTTCCGGTTCCTGACAATTATCTGCAGGGTGGTTTTTGGATTATTCAGTATCGATTTCCATTTGGAAATGTAATCTTCACCAACCTGATCGGTAAAAGATTCGATGCAGATGGCGAGATATGAACTGTCCCTTTTCGCAATCAGATCAGGAAACGGCCCGCTCCAGCCTTCCGGTGATTGTCCCGTTTCAAGAAAATCCGTGTATACAATCTCTCCTCTTTGCATATGTTTTTCGATAAGAAAATCCAGTAAATGTCCCCCATGTCTGCCAGATGGATCTATCATCGCAGTATCCCCTGAAGGTCAGATGAAAGAGAAACCGTTTTTTCCTTTTGCATCATATTCGATTTTAAAAAATAATGCAATGGGAAAAGGGCAATGTTGATATACTCGTGTATACTCGAGAATCATTGAACAGAGTATTACGGTTCCGGAGGTGTGTGGAATTCCTTTCGGTTGGATAAAGTGAGAAAACCGATTCCGCCTGCGATCATCACAATGAGAACATACATGAGGCGGTCCAATCCCGCCGAAAGACCGGAAATACCGGCATCATTCCCCAGGATTCCCGCTGCCCATCCGCTGGCCACTTCCGCGATACCCATTCCTCCCGGAATAATGGTGGCCACACGCAAGAAATTCCCGATAGTCACCACCGCAATGCCGCCCAGAAGGCTGGTATGGGCTGAGAACATGGAAAGGGCGACCATGAAACGAAATGCGGAGAATAAATAGTAGAATAGTTCCACCACCACCAGGAGAGAAAGCATCCGGTAATCGGAATAGATGAATCGAAGGGAATGAAAAAAATTGGCCATTACCCTGGGTAATCGATTGAACGGCAGGGGAATGCGTGCGGATAAAATCAGAAGGGTGGTCGAGAAAATAATGAAAGCAAAAAAAAGCGAGATCAGCGCATTGACTGAATAACCCAAAATAATAAACAGGCCGGAAACCAGAAGACCGAGCACCCCGGAGGAAAAGACCATAACCGTAACATAGGATACCAGAAATGCAACATACGAGTTAAACGAAATCTTGAATCGTCGGGAAAGATAATATCCCCCGCTGAATGTTCCCGCTTTCAGAATGATATGATTCACCGCCTGCATCAGAGTGAACATGTGCCAGGCGCCGGTCTGTCCCAGGTCATGGCCGATTTTTTTTACCTGAATGCGAAGCCGGGTGGATTCGCAGAGCAAAGTCCCAATATTCAGGAGAAAAAGGAGAGAAATATTGAGACCGGTAAAATGCGCGCGGCTGGCAAAACGGTCATAGTGGGCTGCTATATACCATCCGCCAAAACCAAGTATGGAGAAAAGGAAGGCATACCGTAAAACAGCAATCAGTTTTTTTTTCATCTGTATGGCAAATCTATAGGTAAAGGATTATAGTGTTAAGTCAATCAGATAATGTCTGGTGCTGGAGTTTCTTTTTCTTTTTACCCCCTTAAAAAGGGGGTCGCCGCTCAAGCGGCGGGGGGATCTTTATTCGCCGGGAAAAAGAAATCCCCCCTGCCTTTGGCATCCCCCCTTGTTAAGGGGGGAATATGAATCCAACTTTATTGCATTGACTTAACAATAGTGTTCTTGATAGAAGTTTATTACTAGTTCTACATAATGCGAGACGCACATTATCCTGATTTTTCAGATGCCGAAACAAGTTCGGCATGACGCTTGGCGCTGGTCATCCTGAACTCGTTTCAGGATCTATGTATTATTTCGTTCGAGCCAGTTTACTCAACTTTTACCGATATTCCACCTTTACTGAGCGATTTTTGGCTGGCGGAAAGCACCCTGGTTACCGCAAGCCCGTTCCGGCCGTCGCTCAAAGGTGTAAGGTCTTTCTCTATACACTCGATAAAATGAGCGCATTCAAGCTTCAGAGGCTCAGCCATTTTTATTCCCGGAATATAAATGTCCCCATCCCGAAGAGAAAGAAACTCCCCGTAGGAAGAGTATTCTGCGGAGCGGTCCACTCCCTTGTCATATATTTTCACTTTCTCCTGCGGTTCCATGTCATCAAAAAAAATCATTTTTTTCGATCCGACAACCGTCGTCCGGCGAACCTTGTGGGGATCGAGCCAGCTCAATTGGATATTGGCAATTACCCGGTTGGTGAAATGCAGGGTGAGAAACACGACATCCTCTATGCCATCCTGGAGATAACACTGGCCATGCGCGTTTACCGAAACCGGCTCGGCGCCAAGCAGGTGAAGAGCGACCGAAATATCGTGAGGGCCGAAAGAGAGAAGAGCGTTTTCATCGCTTCGGACTTTCCCCAGGTTTAATCTCTGGCTGTATAAATAATAAATATCCCCAAGCTCGCCGGCCAGGATAGAGTTTTTGATTTCCGTTATGCAGGGGTGATACAGGAGGAGATGCCCCACCATGAGCTTACGGTTTCTTTTTTCGGCCAGTGTCACCAGTTCCAGAGAGTCCTCTGTAGTAAGGGTCATGGGTTTTTCCACAAACACGTGCTTCCCGTGAAGAAGAGCTTCTTTCGCTATTTCATGATGGCTGACTGCGGGGGTGGCAATCACCACCGCATGAATGGCCGGATCGTCAAGGATAGTACGGTAGTCAAGGGTGGCTTTCGCACCAGGATACTGCCGGGAAATTCCCCGCAGGACTTCCGGAGAAGTATCGGAGATGTATCGAACGGAAGCTGTTCCGAGTGTGTGAAAGGTGCGGATAAGGTTTTTGCCCCAGTATCCCGCCCCGATAATTCCAATGGTCTGCATGTCCCTCACCCCCTACCCATTCTCCCCAAAGTGGGTATTTTTTTTCAAATTCCAGTTTTCATACTTCAGATTTCAGATTTCATCCCTGTTTTTCGGCTCTTCAAGTTTCACCAGTACCTTGGAAATTCTATTTCCGATTATTTCCTTGATGGTAATGACAGTGGTATTAAAGGTAATTTCCTCTCCGCCTTCGGGAATATAGCCGAGCTGGTGGTAAATAAACCCGGCCAGAGTATCGAATCCTTCGTTCGGGATGCCGGTATGGAGAATTTCATTGACGTCATCGATGTTCATGCCGGCGTCCATAATGACAGTCCGGTCGTCAATCCAGGAGAAAAGAGACTGCGCATCCTGATCGTATTCATCCTGTATATCACCCACAATTTCCTCAAGCACATCCTCGAGAGCCACAATTCCCGATGTGCCGCCATATTCATCAACAACGATTGCGAGATGCACCTTCGCTTTTTTGAAATCCTTAAGAAGCTCGGAGAGTTTTTTTGATTCGGGTACGAAATACGGTTTGCGCATTATAGCGGTTATGGATAAATCCGTGGATATATCTTTTTCCGCCAGCGAGATAAGCAGGTCTTTTGAATAGATAACACCAATGATATTATCGATCCGCCCATCATACACAGGAATACGGGAATGCGCCTCGTTTTTAAAAAGCTGTATAAGTTCATCGAGGGGGATGTTTTTTTCCGCCGCCACCACATCGATCCTGGGCACCATGACTTCACGAATGGTTGTATCGTAAAAGTTGAGGATGCTTTGAATCATCTCCCCCTCCTCCTGCCCGATTACCCCGGATTCGCTTTCAGATTTGACCATTTCGATAAGAGCGTCTTCCTTGGCCGCCATTTCAGTCTTTTTTTTGATGGACACGGAAAGGATCATATCAGAAAGAAAGGTAAGGGGAAACAGGAGGAAATTAAATACAGTCAGGAATGAAGCAAAGCGTGGAACCGTTGTCTCGTATTCCCCCACAGAAATAATTTTGGAGAGAACTCCATCAGTCAGTACAAACAGCGCCAGCGCCATAAAAAAAGCGATTAACCCGATAAACCATCCATAAACAGCATTCAGACCAACTGCTTCTCCGATCACGGTCACTAAAAAGAAAAGAAGGATCGTCCCGGCGGCAATGGAAATAATTCTTCCGGAGAGCAGCATCAGATGGAACCGGCGCTTATTGGCGGTTATACCAAGCAGAGCATCTGCACCTGCGACATTCATGTCATGAAGCTTTTCCAGGGAGTCACGCGAGATAGAGCTTAACGCCTGCTCCGCTCCCGAAAACATGGAAGACATAAGCATGGCGACAACGAATCCGACAAGTATAATGGAAATGGTTGTCACTGCTCGCTCCCTGCCGTAAAAAAGGATATTACCAGTTTTTCAGTATCTTGTACCATAGAAGCATATTCTTCATCGGTATCATGCACCCTGCCTGCAATATGCAGGAGACCGTGGGTGACAAGCCGTACCACTTCTTCATCAAAGGGGACAGCCAGCTCACCTGCCTGCCTGCCTGCTCTTTCGAGGGATACATACACTTCACCGCTGACACCTTCGGAAAAATCATGCGGAACATCCTCCAGACTGAAACTCAAAACATCGGTTGGTCCCTGACTATCTTTGTAAAGGCGGTTCAATTCGGTCATGTATTCATCGCCGATAAAAACAATATTATATTCGCCCGCTGCAATTCCGCTTTTGGACAGCACCTCAAAGGCATATTCTTCCAGGCGTTCCCGGTCAACTGTCAGGAGACCCTCCACCTCATCGCTTTCAAGAATATTGACTTTCATGAGGGAAAAATCCCTTCATAGATTTTCACAAATCTGCTATTTTTTAAAAAGCTTGTGAAAACCCCTTGTTAATTAATAGATGCCGAAACGGTTTCATCGTTCCCGCTAAGCGGCAACAAGTTCGGCATGACCGTGTCACCCTGAACTTGTTTCAGGGTCTATATGACGATAAGACCACTTTTTCACAAGCCTTTTAAGCTTTTTCAGAATCGTGCTTTTCGTGTTTGCCATAGGCGTTGATAATACTCTGAACGAGCCTGTGTCTGACCACATCATGACTGGTCAACCGCACAAACGCCACTCCTTCGATACCGTCGAGTATGGATTCAATTTCCACCAGGCCCGATTTTTCGTTGTGCGGAAGGTCTATCTGAGTAATGTCCCCGGTAACCACCACTTTGGAATTGACCCCCAGCCTGGTAAGGAGCATTTTCATCTGACGGCTGGTTGTGTTCTGGGCTTCATCCAGAATTATGTAAGCATCGGAAAGGGTTCTGCCGCGCATGTAAGCAAGCGGAGCCACTTCGATGACTCCCTTTTCCTCAAGCTTTATCAGTTTCTCGGGACCAATGGTATCAAAGAGCGAGTCATAAAGGGGCCGGAAATAAGGTTCAACCTTATCTTTAAGATCTCCGGGGAGAAACCCCAGGCTTTCTCCGGCCTCCACTGCCGGACGGCACAGGATGATCTTCTGCACTTCATGATTCTTCAGTGCGGCCACTGCAACTGCGACTGCAAGATAGGTTTTCCCGGTCCCGGCCGGTCCGATACTGAAAACGACATCGTTCTCGATCATCGCGGAAAGATAGACGCATTGTCCCAGCGAGCGCGGCCGGATCAGGCGATTTCCGGCGTTCAGAACAACAGTCTTCAAACCAATCCGGCATTCACCGCCGCCGTTTTCCAGATAATCCAGCGCCGAGGACAGGGTGTGTTCGTCAAGATGCGCACCCGACTGGATCAGAGAATCCATTTCGTTGATAATCTTTGCCGCCTGCTTTACCGATGCTTTTTCTCCGATAACCTTGAGAACTCCGTCACGGCAGACTATCTGCACGCCATACCTGTTTTCCACCGCTTTGATATTACGGTCGCCGCATCCGAACAAGTCCTGATAATTCGAATTTGTAACATACACTAATTCACTCGTTTCACCGTTCAAATTTTATCAGCGCTCCTTTTCAAAAGCGGGATAAAAAAACTCCCGCAAGCCATTGCATAGACGGGAGTTAAATCTGATGTTATCAATTTGTATCATACATTCCATACTTTCCTTTAACAGTTATGTTGACATTCAGAGGTCATGTGTTTTGCAACTTCCTGGCATTGATCCTCAGAAAAGAAAAGGAAATTGAGGAAAAATATTCCAGGCGGTTGGCATCGCACTGCCGCCGACAATTCGCACATTATCCTGAATAACGATCAGTGCAGATGATAGTGCCAAGAAATATTCCTATGCCTGTGAATGCTTGTGTTTAAAGGATCCTAAAAAATATAAACTGTTAAAGATCAACATGAATCACCGGAATGGATTGTCTCCCAGATTAAACACGACAGAAATATAGGTCTTTTCATGATTCCAATTAATTGTCCCCAGGTATTCAATCATTACTCCATCATCCCTCCTCCAGAAGTATTCATACTGGCTAACGTGCGCCTTGACATCGCTCGTGAGCTTAAAACTGACAGTCGGCCATTGATAATTGATTTTTACCATCGGTATATTCGTTGCGGTCATTTTGCTGCTCAAGAGGATATAACCGGTTTTAGGGTTTTTCTGCGTGCTGGAGAAGGAAATCGTTTCTATTGTCTTGCCATCCGCCGACACCGTACCGGATACCTCGTTATGCTTGGACATGTAGGTGTCATCATGCGCGCCGCTGAAAGAGAGCCCGTTCCATTTCAAGTTATAAACGGCATCGCCGATCCACTGGTAATCACCATTCGGTTCCTCTTTGGTCACGTTCCATACGCTCAATCCGGCGCCTACATAATTGGTTTTTCTCAACTGATCCAAAACACTGGGCGAGAAATCAACGGTGAGGGTTCCCACATCCTTCTTCACATTGGTCGCCTGTTTCCAGTCAATGGTGATGTCAACATCCGTGCTGTCGGTCCCCTTGATCACCCGCACATAACTTCTTCCGCCGAACACGCCGGACGGCAGGCTGAAACTCCCGTCGGTACCGCTTGACGCGGTTGAAACGCTGCCGATCCATTCCCGCGAGGCGCTTTTGTGAACGCTTTTCACCGTGGCGCCGGAGACGGGATTCCCGTCCTTGTCAACCAGCTTCCCGGAAACCATGTACCCCCAGCCGATTCCCTGCATGAGGGGCTGGAACAGGTCCCCTTTTCCGGCGGTCATCAGGTAGGTTTCGATTTTGTCACGAAGCATATCGATGTCCGTCGGCTGTTTCGCCAGGATCTGGAAACTTTCTGAAAACGGTGCGCCGATGACGGGAACGGTGCGTTTTAAAGCGCTTTTTTCCGCCGCATACACGTCGGCAACCGTGTCTGAAGTGCGATGGAGCTGGGCGAGCATGACACACCCGAATCCCTCGATGCTCGGAACGTCGTATTTCGAAAGAACCTTTCCATACAGCAGCAGTCTCGGCTCTGTTGGATCAAATCCGCCGGCAGAACCCGTCTGAAAATACTGTGAAAAATACGCCGGTTCTTCAATGAACATCTTCTTGCGGTCGTTGACATCTCCCGTTCCGTGTTGCGAGGTATCATAGGGCATTTGACTGTACGCGGTCAAATACGCGGAGTTTCCGGCCAGCACATGAAACATGTAGTGCCCGGTTTCATGAGCGATGTGTCCCGCAATCTCCTTGGGATCGGTATAACTTTTATTGATCGTAATATTATATCTGTTTACACTGGTGAAGTATCCATAGGCCCAGAATGCATCATACGCGTCACTTCCAAAAGACAGATACCACTGCATGTCCCCGTCCACCTTGGCCCGGGCATCGGCTTTCCGGGAATCCGGGAGATTGTCTATATAACTGTTGATCATCTTTCTTGCTTCGCTCTGGTAGGCCGTCAACTTATCAAATTCGGGCATATCTTTCGTAATAAGTCCCACAAAGTAATGCTTGAATCCCTGATAGCCCTTTGCGGAAACACCGGAGGATTTGTTTGTCTGGACAGCCACGGGCATGAGCAATTCGAACGACAACGAGCCGTCCGTATTTTTCGTGGGCGCGATGCTGACCCAGGTATTGTAACGATTCGTGTAATCGGTCATCAGCGCATTGGAGGTTCCATACCCATACACCAACACGGTTTCTGTTTCCTTGGGGGTGAATACGAGGTTAATTTTTTTCTCCTGACTATAGTTGACATAGTACCCTTTCCCCGGTACGGGAGCGTTGACCGACGAGGTGATCGCCGCCGTCTCTAAAGTACCAGAGCCTCCGTCGGGAAACTGAAAAACAAGACCGGTGGAACTGTCCTTCAGCGCACTTCCGGGAGTAGCGGAAACGGTTTGAGTTGTGACATGTCCGAGTTTCCATTCACCCGTGTTGTCGGTGTCGCCGGGTCCGGTTGTATCGCTCTTTTTTGAGCAGCCGGAACAGATGACACAGATAACGCACACAAACATGATCAATCTGCTCATGTTATTCCCCTTTAAATAAACAGTCATTCCCCATATCAAAAATAATGAGGTATCGTAATTTTTAAAAATTGTCTGTGAATGAATATTGCTGCTTATACATTGTTCGTGCAAGTAAATTTTTACGTTTTTACTGTGCCTCCCTGGCACATGATAGCGATAATTGCCCTGAAAATTACCAAAAGGTACGCGCATGTGTACGGCTACGTGTTCTACATCATGCAGGTGGAATAAGGAGAGACGCAAAAACTCCACTACTGATAAATCAGCTCGTGAATCCGTAGGGCTGCACGGGAGGTTGATTCCCAAAGATCATTCCCCCCGCTCTCACCATATCTATTGAACCGTGTAATTCTTATACGCCACTGTTTTTCCACCGGTCACCAGTTTCCCGGTCGCACGGAAACTCCCCGGTCCGTATGTGTGTTTGAATGACGAGAGCATGATGTGACCATAATTCTGCGGGTTGGTGTAAGGGATGACATTGATCTGCTCGAATCCGCTCGAACCGGACTTGGAAATCTGTATCTCCACTGTGGAACCGCCCATGTCATCTTTGCTTTCGAGCCGCCAGTAGATGAGCGCGCCGCTGGTAAACGTGGTCGTCTCGCCGGTGATGTTGAATCCGTTCATCCCCGTCCCGAGCACGAGGGAATCGGAGAAGGTGTCCGATTTAGTGGAACTGCCGCTGTTGCAGCCTGCGGCCGCCAGAATAATGACACCCAATGCGAACAGGATGCTACGTGTGTTCATGCTGTCCTCGTTGTATGATGGTTGCTGTGTTCGCGGCACAACAGATCGCGCCGTCCCCCCTGTTGTCAGCCGGTTCCAGCGTACGTAACCGGCTTGTGGCTGAGTATTTGCATTCTTCTGTCTTCGGCTTCCCTCATTATTCCAGTGAATAACTTGTTTCGGCATCTACCGGATCGATATGGTGACTTTTCCATAAGTCACTTAAAAGGTACACATTACCAGGATATATCTCAATTCTTCCGTATCTTTAAACCAAGCGCAATGAGCTGTTCCGGCGAAACTTCTGAAGGAGTATCATCCATGAGCGATATACCCTGGTTTGTTTTCGGGAACGCAATGACTTCGCGGATGGATGAAGCGCCTCTGAGAAGCATGATAAACCGGTCAAATCCGAACGCTGCGCCGCCATGGGGCGGCGGGCCAAACTCGAAAGCGTGAAGAAGGAATCCGAATTTCTCACAGGCTTCTTCCTCGGATATGCCAAGGCTTGCAAACATTTTCATCTGCATATCCCGGTCATGAATCCTTATGGATCCGGATACAATTTCCGTTCCGTTAATCACCAGATCATACGCCCTTGAACGCACTTTCAAAGGATCGATTCCCAGAAACTGCAGGTCTTCTTCCACCGGAGAAGTGAACGGATGATGCATGGAAGTGATGCATCCGCGCTCTGTATTGCGCTCGAAAAGCGGAAACTCGGTAATAAAAAGTATATCGAACCGGGAGTAGTTAATCAGCCCCAGATCCTCGCCCAGTTTGAGCCGTACCGCACCGAGCACCCGGTTGGCAATATCCGGTTTGTCCGCCACAAATACAAGGAGATCGCCTGGCTCAGCCTTCATCCTTTCCGTGAGCGCCCGCTGGCAGTTGGAATCGAGGAACTTTACAATGCTCGATTCCAGGCCTTTTCCCGTTGCCTTGATCCAGGCCATGCCGCCCGCGCCCTGCTCAATAGCGAAAGCAATGAGCGCATCGATCTGGCTCCTGGACATGGAGGCGCCGTCTTTTACATTAATGGATTTGACCAGCCCGCCGCGTTCCACCACGCTCCGGAAGACTTTGAAATCACAGGCTACAAAAATATCGCTCACTTCCGCCATTTCCAGGCCGAAACGGGTGTCGGGTTTGTCAACGCCGAATCTGCTCATAGCTTCTGCATAGGTCAGCCGCCGGAATTTCGGACCGACTTCAACACCCATGGCCTTTTCGAATATCTCCACCACCAAACCCTCGATAATTCCGAATATATCCTCCTCATCCACAAAGCTCATTTCAAGATCGATCTGAGTGAATTCGGGCTGACGGTCTTTTCGGAGGTCCTCGTCGCGGAAACATTTGGTAATCTGGAAATAACGGTCAAATCCTGATACCATGAGAAGCTGCTTATATATCTGCGGCGATTGAGGAAGTGCGTAGAATTTCCCGAAGAAACGGCGGGACGGAACCAGAAAATCACGGGCGCCTTCCGGAGTGCTTCTCATCAGGAAGGGTGTTTCAATCTCCACAAACTCACGGTTCACCAGGTGATTGCGGACAATGGAAGCCACTTTGGAGCGGAAAATGAGGTTCTGCTGTATTTCCTCACGCCGGAGATCGAGATAACGGTATTTCAACCGAATTTCCTCTCCGATTTCCTTATATTCATCCAGCGGGAAAGGAACAGGCTTGGATTTGCTGAGCACCTCGATGTCATCGCAGAGCACCTCGATATCGCCGGTGGCCAGCCTGGGATTTGCCATTCCCTCCATCCGTGCGGCTATGATCCCATGCACGCTGATAACCCACTCCGAGCGTATGTGCTCGGCCAATCCATGCGCCTGGGGATCGCGCTCCGGGTTGAATACAACCTGGGTCAATCCCCAGCGGTCGCGCAGATCAACAAAGATAAGGCCGCCATGATCTCGCCGACGGTGTACCCAGCCGGACAGAACTACTTCTCTTCCCTGGTCAAAAAGCCTGAGTTCCCCGTTATTGTTCGTTCTCTTTAATCGCACTTAAATAGCCCTCATGTAGAAAAAACAGTGGCAAAGTAATAAAGTAAAAAGTTAGCTACTTTGTCACTCTGTCTCTCTTTTTAATAGATGCCGAAACGGTTTCACCGTTCCCGAGAAACGGCAACGGTTTCATCGTTCCCGCAAAGCGGCAACAAGTTCGGCATGACACGTGTCATCCTGAACTCGTTTCAGGATCTATCTGACGCGCTGTATAAATTCTTCAAACGTCATGGATTTTTGTTCGGATAATTCCATGTCGCGGACAGTTACAAGGTCTCCATCGGATTCGACAATCAGCACATATCGAGCCTGAAGCCTGGATGCAGTTTTCATCTGGGCTTTCAGACTGCGGTCCAGATAGTCCATATCGGCGGCATATCCCAGATTTCTCAACGTGGATAGATATGTAACTGCAGTCAGACGATGCTCCGGCCGGGTGGTTGCTATAAACACCGGAATTGATTTCTTTTCTACCGCGGCAACTCCCGCAGCCTGAATAGCGAGGATCAGCCGCTCCATCCCGCAGGCAAATCCAACCGCAGGCATGTCCGGCCCTCCCAGTTCCTTCACCAGGTTGTCGTACCGTCCGCCACCCATGACTGTCGACTGGGCGCCCAGACCCTTGCACTGCATTTCAAACACCGCACCTGTGTAATAATCCAGTCCCCGTACAAGAGAATAGTCCTCTGTAAATTCGATCCCACGACTTTCCAGGCAGTTCTTCACTTCCCCGTAGTGGGCACGGTCGCTCTCAGTCAGATACTCGATGGTACGCGGGACATCGGGGGAACCATGAATGGCATCACGGCAGCCGGGAACCTTGCAGTCCAGGACACGCAGGGGGTTGGTAAGCATTCTCCGCCAGCAATCCTCGCAGAGCTGCTCCTGAACCGAAGCCAGGAAGACGACCAGGGCCTCACGGTAACGGCTGCGGCTTTCTGCGCCTCCGACCGAATTGAGGAGGTATACTCTCTCCCCGAGACCGAGCTTTCCCGCGATATCGTCGAAGAGAATCATCACCTCCGCATCCATAAGGGGAGATTTCGCTCCGACAGCCTCGACACCGAACTGGTGAAACTGGCGCTGACGGCCTTTCTGGGGGCGCTCCTGACGGAACATCGGTCCACTGTACCAGAGTTTCTGGGGCAGTCCCCGCTGATCCAGAGCATGCTCGATGAATGCCCGGATTACCGAAGCGGTTCCTTCCGGCCGGAGGGTCAGGCTCCGTTCGCCAAGGTCACGGAAGGTATACATCTCCTTGCCGACAATATCGGTATCTTCTCCGATGGAGCGTGCAAACAGCCCGGTTTCCTCGAATATCGGAGTCCGTATCTCAGAGTAGCCATACAATTCCGCTTTCTCCCTGACAACCGCTTCGATTCGCTGCCATATCTCCACCTCGCCGGGAAGGATGTCATTCGTGCCTTTTATGGCTTTTATTTTTTCCTGAGACATCGATTTCATACTTTGCATGGTTTTTAAATATGGAAGAGCCAATTGCAAAAGTCTTTTTTTTATGAAAAAATGATAGGTTTTATTACTTCAGCCCCCTAACCCTCAGTCTCTTTCCCCCGAAGGGGGCAAGGGAAGTCTTTGCTCCACAGTCTTTTCCTGCCCCCTCCGGGGGAAGGATGTCCGAAGGACAGAAAGGGGGCAGCTTTAAATATTGACTTTTGTAAAAGGCTCGGAATTTGAAAATATACCTTTTTGTCAGTAGTGAGTCAAGCAAAGACATAATCCTCACTGGCCATCCCCCATTTTTTTCTTTGGCGACAAATATGCCATGCTATTTATATGCTCTAAAGACAAAATCCCCCCCCGCATAAAGCGGCAACCCCCTTGTTAAGGGGGTAAGATACTGCCTGCCAATATGTTTCCCCCCTTAAAAAGGGGGGATGTCCAAAGGACAGGGGGGATCAGTCCTTCAAGAAGGCATGCTATTATCCGATAATACTTTCACATAAAATTATTCTTATAACGATAAGCATTATAAGGAGTTACAAACATTAGTACAAAAATTCTGGGGGATGGCCAGAAGACATAATCCTCAGGCTGTCACTTTGTCACTCTGTCTCTTTGTCACTTTTCTTTCAGGCTGGCAGAGATAATCTGCGCCCGCTTTACCCCTATTCCTGCAACATGTGCGATGTCATCGACTCTTGCATTACGGACAGCGGCCACTGAGCCGAAGTGACGAAGAAGGTCGCCGGTTCTCTTTGGCCCGATTCCTTCTATCCTGGTGAGCTCGGAGGAAATTGTTCTCTTCGTGCGTAGTTTTCGCTGGTAAGTAACTGCAAAACGGTGGGATTCGTCCCGAATCCGCTGCAGGAGGTGAATGGAAGAAGAGGTTTTGGGGATGTTCTGGGCTTCAGAGGCGCCGGGGAGAAAAACTTCCTCGAGGCGCTTGGCCAGGCCGGCCACCTCCTGTTCCCCGAGATTTAACTGGTCCAGCACCATTTTGGCGCTCGATAGCTGCCCCTTGCCGCCGTCAACGATGAGGAGGCCGGGAAGCTCTTTTTGCTCTTCCAGCCGGCGGGTAAAATAGCGATGCACCACTTCACGCATGCCCGCGAAATCATCGATTCCTTCGACAGTGGCGATCTTGAAATGGCGGTATTCACGTTTTTCCGGCTTCCCGTTCCGGAAAAAAACCAGCGAAGCGACGGTATCGGTTCCCTGGAGATGGGAGATGTCGATGCAGGCGATGGTCCGTGGGGGCTTTTTCAGCCGGAGGTCGCGTTTGAGGGATAGAAGGATGCTGGGGATGGCGTCCTTCTTACGGTCGCGCTCCTCCACTGTTTTTTTCATGATCGTCTCGGCGTTCATTGCGGTCATTTTCAAAAGCCTGGCCTTTTCGCCGCGCTGCGGAAAGACAAACTCGATTTTTTTCCCGGTGCGCTCGCTGAGAAGCGCCTGTACATTTTCGGCGTCGGAGGGTTGTAACGGAAGGTGTATTTCCGCAGGAATCCAGGAAACGCGGAGATAATACTGGGTCAGGAACGCTGAAAGCATCTCCGGGGGCGAGGTGTACTGGATTCCGCTCATAAGATAGTGCTTTTTCCCCAGGATTCCGCCGTCACGGATTTCCATGACCACCACGCAGGCTTCTGTATCGAGGGCATGGAAGTTGACCGCATCCCAGTCTCCGGTAAGGCGCACGGTGGAGAAGGCTTTCCGGCGCTCGCTCAGCTTCATAACGGCCTGGACAAGATCGCGAAGCTGGGCGGCCTGTTCGAAATTGAGGGCATCCGCGGCTTCTTTCATCCGCTGTTGCAGGTCACGGATCAGATCGTCGTTATGCCCCTGGATGAATCGGAAGGCGTCTTCGACATACCGATTGTACTGTTCATAACTTACATATCCGGCGCAGGGAGCGCCGCAGCGTTTTATCTGATAATCAAGGCAGGGTCTCGCTATTCGTTTCGAAGGGAGTTTTTCGTCGCAGGATCGGATAGGAAAAATGGAGTGAACAAGGTACAGCATCTTCCGCACCGCTTTCACATCCGTATACGGTCCCAGGTATCGGGAGCCGTCATCGCGCACAGTTCGGGTGAGAAAGACACGGGGCGCGCCCTCTTTCGTGATCTTTATGTAGGGATAACTCTTGTCATCCTTAAGGCGCACATTGTACCTGGGTTTTTTCGACCGCGCCAGATTAGCCTCGGTGACCAGCGCTTCGATCTCCGAACCGGTTACGATGTAATCCAGTTCTGCCGCCTCGGACATGAGCAGGGGGATCTGCGCTCTCCCGTCGCCTTCCTCACGGAAATACGAAAGAATTCTTGCCCGGAGATTTTTTGCCTTGCCTACATAAAGCACCCGGTGATGGGCATCTAGCCAGAGATAAACTCCCGGCTGTGCAGGCAGGATTTCGGCTTTATCCCGGAGAATTTTCAACAAAGAAGTCATAATTTGAGTTCAAGCACCTCAGGATTCATGGTATCCAGATCGAGAATCACAACGGTTGAATGACCGGTAAGCCACGAGCAGCATTCACCCGGATTGATCGCCAGCGGTTTCCCCGGCCTGATATCGACCTTGTGAATGTGACCGTATACGATCACGTCGATATCTTCCCTGGACAGGAATTGTTTCAGATACACCGGTTCATGCATCACAACGATTTTTTTACCGTAATGAGTGAATTCGAAAGGCGGCTCCATAAGAACGCCTATCTGTTTGGCTTGTTCCAAAAGGCCGCGTTTCTCCCCATCGTTATTGCCGAAGACACCCACAAATTTTCCTTCCAGCTTTTTTAAATCAATGAAGGTGAAGGGGGCGACATAATCGCCGGCATGAATGACCAGCGAACACCCAGCCTTATTGAATGCATCCACAGCAAGGGAGATGGCTTTACGGTGATCGTGAGTGTCGCTGATAATGCCCACCATAGTATCTTTAATCATAATGGCTCCTTATTTTCACTTGACAATGTAATCAAAATATCGCAGAATTGCAATGGCAAGGGTTTAACCGATAGGAAAGCGGCCTTGAACATGTCCGAAACGCCTGACTCAAACAAAAAAGAATATTACTTTGAACTCGGCATCAAAGAGTTGGATGCCGGGAACATCGAAAAAGCAATAGAAGCTTTTCAGCAGGCCATCATGTTCGATCCAACCGATACGAGATCATACTGCAATCTTGGAATTGCCTACGAATTGTTACGGGATTACGATAAGGCTCGGGAGGCTTACGAAAAAGCCATTGCACTCAATCCCACCAATGCCGTGGTATTGAACAATCTTGCCGCTCTTACCCATTATTCCGGCAATCCAAAAGCTGCGGCTTTTCTCTTTGAATCAGCCATAGCTTCCGACCCTCTTTACATCGAGCCATACCTGAATATCGCCCGGATGTTCATGGAATTGAACCTTTTTCCCGTTGCAGAATCCTATATCCGGAAAATCCTCGAAATCGAACCCGGCAGCGCCGAGGCGCTGAATCTTCTCGGTGTCATCACCAATGTAACCCACCGTCCTCACGAGGCGGTCGGACACTTCCAGAATGCCCTCCGCTCCGACGCCAATCAGCCGTCCTTTTTTTCCAATCTTGGGACCGCGCTAAAAAGCATCGGCGATCTAAGGCGGGCAATCATGGCCCTTGAAAAGGCGGAGGAGCTTAATCCGAACAGCCTCTCAACCATGAACAACCTTGGCGCGCTCTACCGTGAAACCGGAAACCTGGATAAAGCGGAACATTTTTTAACACGCGCCATTGCATACTATCCGGAAAATCCTTTCCCTCACCTCAATCTTGCAGAGGTTTTCCTCGCGAAGGGAGATTACAACAGGGCGCTGCCCCACCTGAAAAAATACATCGCCCTTGTTCCCCTGGATATGGACACTCTCTTCAAGACATGCGGGATAGCCCGTATGGCTGACCGGCTCGAAGAAGTGGTTATGGAAATGAAAAGTTTTGTTCGGGAAGCAGATCCTGCCGACCCGCGAAAGGATGTTGTCAGAGGATGGCTGAAGGCAGCAAAAATAAAAAAAGATGATCCTGCTCAATAAACTGGACCCGAGCGAATCACAGAGTCTTCCCCACACAATCCGGCCCAGGCTGTTGAGAAAAGGCCCCCGCCAAAAAACGGGAAGGTCCTGAATCAAGTCCAGGACCTTCCCGTATGCCATTATTTGCCTGATCCGCGAATCGGCGACGTTTATCAGCCTTGCGACGGGAGCGGCGTGAGACTCGACTTCTTGCTGCTTCGGAAACCGACGGTGTAAACGAAACCGCCCAGGAGCAGGACGCCTGCCGCGATGAAGGAGATGGAGTAGGAACCGCTGCTCGCCTTGAGGACTTCCGACATCTTGCTCATGACGAATCCGCCGACACCCCATGCGGTGAAAAGAAGGCCGTAGTTGACACCGAAATTCTTCATTCCCCACAAGGTTTTGGCGTACGTGGGGAATATCGACAGATTGGCGCCATAATTGAAGCCGATAAGAGTGGCGACCAGCACGATCAGGAAGGCGCTCCCCGACCGGGTGGCATACAAGGCGAGAAACATCATCGTGGCCTGGAACAGGAACATCCCCGCCAGCACGTTGCGGAGGCCGAAACGGTCGGACAGGAATCCCGCGAGAATACGTCCCGATGCATTGCCGATGGCGAGAATCGCCACCGCGATGAAGGCCTTTTCTCCCATGCTCATCTTGGCCATGCCGGAAATGCTGCTGATGACCATGAGTCCGGCCCCTGCCCCGATGAAGAATTGCAGCCAGAGCGTCCAGAACTGGGACTTGCGCAAAAGGGTGCCGATCGTTTCATTATTTTGCGAAGTTTCTTTGCGGCGCTGGCTGTCGCTGACCTTTGCTCCCGAATGACTGCTGACCGCAGGCGGGGGAACCAGAAAGATGGATAAAACCGATACTACCACCAGGAAAGCGATACCGAAAAACATCATGGTATTCAGCAGGCCGTAATTTTTTAAAATATATGATGAAAGCGGAGCGATATATGCCGACGCCAACCCGAAACCGGACACAACGATGCCCGCGATCAACCCGCTCTTGGTGGGCGGGAACCATTTGAGCGCGGCGGGTGTGGCAGAGGCATATCCGAACGCGAGGCCCGTCCCCACCAGACCGCCGAAACCCAGCACCCATACCCAGTAGTCGACCGACCGGGCGATGAGCAGAAATCCCATGCTCACCAGGATGCCGCCGCCGAAAGCAGTGATGCGCGGACCGAATTTATCCTGAATGCGGCCGGCGTAAATCATCATGAATGCGAAAACGAGACATGCAACTGCATAGGGATCGTTGATGGAAGCCATATCCCAGGCAAAGGAACCGGGAATTTTTGCGGTGATTGATTCCTTGATCGATTCCTTGAAGATGCTCCAGGTATAGAGTATACCCAGCGAAAGGTTGATGCCGGTTCCGGCGATAACAACGCGTATACCCTTATGCATGACGCCTCCTTTTGTGTTGGTGTTTCGTTGATTTTTCCAGGGAAAGGGGAAAACGGGAATGGAACGCGAGGAAATTTTCTCGGAACAAGGTTGGTAAAAAAGCGGGATTTTTCTGTATCAAGCTCTATCCATCAATTCTAACCCCGCCGAAAGATATGATAATACGAGCATGAAGATTTTCCTTCACACGCTGGCGATAAGTGAAAAGAAAAATGGTTCATCCGATTAATGAGTATCTAAGCGTAAGCTATTAATAATAAATGAGAACCGTTTATTAGGTATTATGGATGTACAGTTGGTACAAGAATTTTTTATGGATGTAACTTGATGTCAGTCAAGGCTTCGCCGAAGGCGAATTTGCCTTGGCCTTGACTGACACATACCTGATATCTTTATAATTGGGTGTTTGTGGAGAATACCTCCGCAAACACCCCTTATACAGCATATCGAATATTCATAATAATCTCAGGTACTCATTATTTGGAAGAACCATTGTAAAACTACATGATAATGGATTCGTCATATCCGCTCTTCGATAAGACGGCTGACCACGCTAGAATCCAGAAGCGTGGAAGTGTCTCCCATATCGGACATATCATTTGCCGCGATCTTTTTGAGAATACGGCGCATAATCTTGCCGGAGCGCGTCTTGGGAAGCGCATCGGTAAACTGGATCTTGTCCGGTGAAGCAATCGGGCCGATCTCCTTCCGAATGTGTTTAACCAGTTCTTTCTTCAGTTCCTCGGTCTTTTCCACTCCCTCGTTGAGGGTGACAAACGCATAAAGCGCCTGACCCTTTATCTCGTGCGGGTAACCTACAACCGCAGATTCGGCTACCGCAGCATGGCTTACCAGCGCACTCTCGACTTCCGCGGTGCCGATACGGTGACCGGAGATATTGATCACATCGTCCACCCGGCCCATCAGCCAGTAATCACCCTCTTCATCCACCCGGGCGCCATCGCCGGTAAAATAAGAACCCTTGTACTGCCGCCAGTAGGTATCTATAAAGCGCTGGTGATCTCCAAAAAGGGTACGCATTATTCCCGGCCAGGGCCGTTTTATAACCAGATATCCGCCTTCATTTGCCGCACAGGTAGTACCGTCCTCGCGGAGAATCGTCGGTTCTACCCCGAAAAACGGACGGCTGGCCGAACCCGGTTTTACCGGCATGCAGCCTGGAAGCGGAGTGATAAGAATACCGCCGGTTTCGGTCTGCCACCAGGTGTCCACAATGGGGCACCGGCCTCCTCCCACATTCTGGTAGTACCACATCCAGGCTTCCGGATTGATCGGTTCACCCACTGTGCCCAGGAGACGGAGTTTGGATAGATCGTGTTTGGCAACCCATTCAGTGCCTTTGCTGGCAATGGCCCGTATGGCGGTTGGGGCTGTATAAAAAATAGTGACACCATATTTTTCACAAACATCCCAGAAACGATCCGGATCGGGATAGGAGGGAATACCCTCGAACATCACCGAGGTGGCATGGTTGGCCAGGGGACCGTACACGATGTAGGAATGTCCGGTCACCCAGCCGATATCCGCTGTACACCAGAAAATGTCGTCTTCATGATAATCGAAAATGAATTTGTGTGTGATACTGACATAGAGAAGATACCCGGCGGTAGTGTGCAGCACTCCTTTAGGTTTTCCCGTCGAGCCGGAGGTGTAGAGGATGAAAAGCGGATCTTCCGCGTCCATCTCCACGGGGGGGCAGACGGCGGAAGCCTTGGCCATGGCCTCATGCCACCACAGATCACGGCCCGGTTCCATGTGGGTATCGACCTTGCGGCGCTCAAGGCAGATGACATTACGAATGGAAGGGCATTTATTGTCTTTGAGCGCATCGTCGGCATTCACCTTGAGAGGAATGGCCTTTGCGCCGCGCAGGGAGACATTGGAAGTAACAAGAATCGAACACTCCGAGTCCTGGATCCGGTTTTGGAGGGCTTCCGCAGAGAATCCGCCGAAAACGATAGAGTGAATCGCCCCGATACGAGTGCAGGCCAGCATGGCGATCGCCAGCTCAGGGATCATAGGCATGTATATACAGACCCGGTCGCCTTTCTTGACTCCCAGGCTCTTTAATACATTGGCAAATTTGTTAACTTCACTGTACAGTTCGTTATATGATATATGCCGTTCTTCAGCCAGGTCGTCTCCAACCCAGAGAATAGCTGTCTTGTCACCTTTCCCGGCTAGTACATGACGATCCAGGCAATTATAGGAAACATTGAGTTTGCCGCCTTCAAACCATTTTATATTTATAGCATCCGGATCAAATGAGGAAATTTTGTCCCATTTTTTATACCAGGAAAGGGTCTCAGCCTGTTCCCCCCAAAAACCATCCGGATCGTCAAGGGAGCGACGGTACATCTTTTCGTACTGTTCCATTGATGATATGTAAGCATGTGCTCTGAAGAATTCAGGTACAGGGAATTTTCTTTGTTCAGTCATCAGATTGGAGATGTTCTGCACGGGTTTTTCAGCCATTTGATCCTCCTTCTTACATGATTTTGGATGATTTCTCTTATAAATTTGAGTGTTTATATCCTGAAACGAGTTCAGGATGAAGCGGACTCTTCGACAGGCTCAAAGTCCGCTGACCGAGCACTGAGCTTGTCGAAGTACACGTGTCATGCTGAACTTGTTTCAGTGTCTATCGCTTGGCAAAAAAATACGCGGACGAAATTCACCCGCGTTCATCAATAAGCATAAATCTACATAAATCGTATATTCTCGTGTTAATGGATATGCTCTAATTCGCTAGTATTTCATCAGCTTGCATGGAATAATTGGTGCCGAAGACCGGATTTGAACCGGTACAGCCAATGGCCACTACCCCCTCAAGATAGCGTGTCTACCAATTCCACCACTCCGGCACTCGTTTTTTTATTTTGTAGAAGGGGTGGTAGCAGATGGTGCACTCGGCGGGGACGGCGCAAGCGGCATCGTGTTCGTGACAGCTGGCGCCGATGGAGCCGCCCCTTTCCCGGTCATGGTGCGTTCAAGAACACTCCTTCCAGATCTTTCTGACGGGTTCACAAAGTTCAAAGAAATTGCCGTGAGCATGAACAGAACAGCAAAAATGGTAGTGGCTTTCACCAGAAACGGGGCTGCTCCACGGCCGCCGAAAACTCCTCCGGTTACCCCGCTTCCGCCGAAGGTGCCGGCCAGACCCCCACCCTTCCCGGACTGGAGGAGAACCGCTACGACCAGCGCGATACTGACTAATACATGTAAAAAAACCAGGGAAAAATGCAGCATAATTATCCTTCTTCCGATTTATTGAATATTCTCTCGCTAAGTTCGCAAAGTCAATAAAGAAAGAAAATAACATTAGACAGGATTTACAAGATTTACAAGATTATATATTTTCTTTTTAATTCTATCATGTTAATCCTGTTAATTCTGTCTAAAATTTCTTCTTTTTCTTTAAAGAAAGAAAATAACATTAGACAGGATTTACAAGATTTACAAGATTATATATTTTCTTTTTAA
>JAUYCD010000209.1 GCA_030692375.1 Candidatus Latescibacter sp.
GGTCGCTCCGGGCATACACCTTCCAGTCAAGATAGCGGAGGGAATCGCCTTCCATGTACTGGCGGTGTTCGGCGAATTCCGCCGAAAATCCGTGATAAGGGCTTTTATGCAGGCCGGTGATGAAACCTTCCACCACCAGCCGGGCAATGAGATCGAGCCGTGAGATGCGGCTGACCACTTCCGGGGAAAGAAAATCCTGGTATATTTGTTTCATGGAGTATATTAATTCGTTGAAATGCAGCCCCCGAAATCCCCCGAATGGGGACTTCAAAGACTGGAAATAAAGTCATTTTTATTTCGTTAGACCCTGAAATGGATTCATCATTCCCGCGAAGCGGCAACAAGTTCAGGGTGACACGGTTCAGGTCATGCCGAACTTGTTTCGGCATCTATCTTTGCGTGGTTTGCGAGAAATTTTTATTCCGGATTCTGACTTCTGGATTCTGCCGTTTTACTTACTCTCCTTGATAAGCCTTTCCACAATATCGGGTGCGGAAACGCCCTCCGCTTCAGCCGCAAAGGTTGTCACCAGACGGTGACGGAGCACCAGCATGGCCACCGCGCGCACGTCATCCTTCGAGGGAGCAAACCGTCCTTCCAGCGCCGCCCGTGCTTTGGCGCCCAGGATGAGATATTGCGACGCGCGGGGACCCGCTCCCCATTTTACCCATTCCCGGATGAAAGCGGGGGCATCCTTTTCCTCTGGGCGCGACCTCCGTACGAGATCCACCGCGTAGGTCACCACATCATCGGCAGCCGGAACCCGCCGCACCAGGTTCTGGAGAGTGATGATCCCTTCGGCATCGAGGATTTTCGAGGGGAGGACTTCCTCTGCGCCGGTAGTGCGGCGGACGATTTCGACCTCTTCCTCACGCGAGGGGTAATCGATCCAGAGGTTGAACATGAACCGGTCGAGCTGCGCTTCCGGGAGCGGGTAGGTTCCCTCCTGCTCGATGGGATTCTGGGTGGCAAGGACAAAGAAAGGCTCTACCAGACGCATGGTCTGGCCCTGCACGGTGACTGCATGCTCCTGCATGGCCTCCAGGAGGGCGGACTGGGTTTTAGGCGGCGTACGGTTGATTTCATCGGCAAGCACGATATTGGCGAATACAGGGCCGCGGACGAACCGGAAGTTCCTCCTGCCGCTCTGGGGGTCCTCCTCGATAACCTCGGTTCCCACGATGTCCGATGGCATGAGATCGGGGGTGAACTGGATGCGGGAAAAAGAGAGATCGAGCGCCCGCGCCAGCGACGAGATCATGAGCGTTTTCGCCAGCCCCGGGACTCCCACAAGCAGGCAGTGCCCCCGGCAGAGAAGAGTAACGATCAGATTGTCAATAACAGATTCCTGGCCGACAATCACTTTCGCCAGCTCCCTTTTCATCCTCTGCTGCGAAGCGGCAAGGTGCTCCAGAAGCTCGCTGTCATCGCGTTTCACGCTGTCCGTCATCGAATATCCTTTTTTTAAATTGTCCGAACCATGATTCTTGGGATTACGTTTTCAGTTCTTTCTTCTTTGCCCCCGGGAAAAGAACGTTGTTCAAAATCAGGCGGTACCCCGGAGAATTCTTGTGGAGAAAGAGCTGGGTCGTGGGGTCGCCGACCTGGTGACGGTAATCCTCGGGATCGTGGCCGCCGAGGAATGTCCATGTCCCCTTGCCCAGGTTGCCGTGGATGTAGCGGGCGGTTCCGCGGCTTTTGTTTTCGCCCATGATCACGACATTTTTCTTGATCAGGCTCTTCTTGAACTCGGTGGTCTGTCCCATGAAACCGCCGATGGGGTTCTCATGATCCTGAGTCAGCATCGCCGGCACAGGATCATACTTGGCGCTGAATTCGAAAAGTTCGAAGTAATCCATTGCCTCGGCTGCGCTGCTGGCCATAGTAGTGGGCGGGGTGATATCGATATCTGAAAATTCATAAATATAGGGATCGGTCACCAGCTTAAAATTTTCGAAAGCCAGGGTATGGGAGAAATCCAGCTTGGACTGGCAGTCCGGGTCCATGGCGTCGCCGTCGAATTCAGGGCCTGCGATATCGGTTCCGTGCGCCGCAAGTGCTATATCGAAGCTGTCGGTGGCCGAGCACATGGCAAACACGAATCCGCCGCCGTCGGTGTAGGATCGGATTTCTTCCGCAATCGCCTTCTTTTCATCGGACACCTTCCTGAAACCGAGCTTTTTGGCCATCGCCTCGAATTCAATCTGCTGCTGGATATACCAGTCGGCCCCGCGATAATTGCCATAGAATTTACCGTACTGCCCGGTAAAATCCTCGTGGTGCAGGTGCAGCCAGTCATACTTTTTCAGATCGCCCCGCATGACCTCTTCGTCCCAAAGGGTCTCATAGGGGATTTCCGCATAGGTCAGCGCAAGGGTGACCGCGTCATCCCAGGGCCGCTTGTTGGGCGGAGTGTAAACCGCAACTTTCGGGGCCTTTTCCAGTAATTCCCGCGACATATTGGAATTCCGGATGGTTTCATCGAGACGGGCAAGGGCGGCGGCATCCGGCGTTTCATAGGAAACCCCGCGGGTGAGAGTATATTCGGTTATCTCCTTGTCCGCATCCAGAAGAAACGAACCCCCGCGGTAGTTGAGGAGCCATTCCACACTGATGTTCCGTGACAGGGCATGGTAAGCCACACCGTAGGCTTTAAGGTGATCTTTCTGTTTGAAATCCATGGGGATGAGCATCTTCTCCGCACATGCCGCCGAAACACCCAGAAAGAGAGAAAGGATGTAAAGCAGCGTAACAAAAATATATTTAGAATGCCACTGTGGAATAGTATGCATTGGATTATTCATTAAATTTCCATTAAGCCTTGATTGCACATTTAGATCCTGAAACGAGTTCAGGATGACACGTGTCATGCCGAACTTGTTGCCGCATCTATAAATACTATCACGAACCTTTTCTAACCCTAATTATGCATTTAAAAGAGATTTTAGTCTCTGTGAGTGTTAAACTACAGCCCCCTAAATCCCCCAAAGGGGGACTTAAAAGACTGCAATACAAGGCTTAATCTGTTTTTTAAAAAAGTTACACTTTCGCATTTTCATCTTTACCACGAAAAGTCCCCCTTCGGGGGATTTAGGGGGCTGCCTTCCCAAATTAATAATAAGTATTTGTTTAAAAAAGAGTTAAGAAAATGTCGTAGCAAATTTGTGAATAATTAGGGTCTAATTGTATACTCGAATTTTTTTTGTATCTATCTTTTATCTTTTCCCTTTGTGTCTTTGTGCCTTTGTGCCTCTTTGCCTTTTCTTTTTACTTTATTACTTTCTTTTCCGTTAAACTCCTTAGCCTGCTTCTCAATTCCGCCTCATACACGGAGCCGGGAAAGGCGGTAAGGGCATCCATATACAGCTTTCTCGCCGCATCATTATCTTTGAACGCGGTAACATACAGCTCGGCGAGGTTCATCATCGCTCCGACATGCACCGTGGTGTCACGCGCGGCGGAAATCGCCCGATTGTACCAGGTGAGAGCCTTACTGGTGTCTCCCCTCTCGCTAAAGTAGTCTCCCAGGACGTGAGCCGCCTCGGGCGCCGCTGCGGAGGAGGTGTCGCCTGCTGCCACAGTCAGGCTGTCGACGCCCTCCCGATCCAACCCGCGAAAGAGAGCATATCTCCCATGCGCATAGGCGGTTATATTCATTCTCTCTTTTGCGGTGGAGCAGCGGAGGCTCAGCACCCGGAGCGCCAGAAGGTCGTTTGCATTTTCGTGGTCCGGAAAGCCCGCCACACAAGCTTCAATATCCTGGGCCATCGTTTCATAAGCGCCGGTAAAGAAGTGCATGAGCGCAATGGTTGAAGTTACAGCATACACCTCATTTTTAGACCGCGCTTTCAACCTGGTTTCATTCAGGGATTTCTCCGCCTCTGCGGTTTTTCCCTGGCGAAGGAAGGCCTGTCCCAGAAGGAGATTCGCCTCGAACGCCACCGACCGGTCAAGGGGCGCGGCAACAAACGCCCGGAGCCTGGAAATGATCTCGGCGCCATCTTCCGGCGCTGAGAGCTTAAGGATACGGAGAGAAGCGAGCGACGCTTCCACAGTCCCCGGGAAATCGCCGGACAGGGTAAGGTAATCTCGTCTTGCTCCCTCACGGTCGCCGCTTTTTTCACGGAGTGCGGCGCATTTCAAAAGAGAGGCGGTTCCATTCGGACCGGTCTTGAAATACCGGTAAAAGTCGGCATAGGCGAGAATGGCTTCCCGGGGATGACCTTCCGCGCTCAGGCGCTCAGCGATGTTCCAGAGTTCAACCGGATTGTTGGCCGGAACTGCTGCATCGAGGAGAGAACGGTAGGCGCCTTCATAATCCCCCAGCCGGTATTTCAAACCCGAAATGAGCCGGGCAGCCTGGATGCTTCCCGGTTTGGCTTTCAGATATTGGGCCAGAGGGGCGAGAAGGGATTGCGGATCGGCCCGGTCATCAAGCGCAGCGTTCAGCAACAGATCTATGCTGCTGTACCAGACCGGCTGGCTGTCGAGAGTTTTCAGGTATTCCCGGAGCGCCTGGGAGTAATTCATCTGCACACGGTAAATCTGCGCCAGCTCGAGGGAATAGAGATCCTCGCCGCCGGATTTTTCACGGGCGGTAAGATAGATCGAAAGCGCGGTACCGAGGTCATTGCGAGACATGAATTCATTGGCGGCGTTCCTGATCTTTTCGGGGTCTTTCCAGTTGTTCCCGATGCTGTCCAGAATCAGGCGGCGGCCTTCCGAATCCTTCCCCTGGCCGTATAAGGAGCGGGCGAGATAATTGATTGCAAAAATATCACCGGGATGTACGCCAAGTCGAGCCCCGGCGGACTCCCCCATGGTTTTGAAATCTCCGATTTTCTCGCAGAGCATGACCAGCTTGAAGAAATATATGTCGGTTTTATTCGCACTGTACAGGCGGGAATAAACGGCGAGGGCTTCTTCATTTTTGCCCTGCGACTCAAGGACCTGGGCTTTGATAAAATCCGGATCGACCGCCTGTGAAAAGGCTGAAAGTGAAAATACGGATAAAAGGATAATACACACAAAAAGCGCCCTAAGACTCGGTTTGAAAGACAGCCCCCTTCCTGTCCTATGGACATCCTTCCCCCGGAGGGGGCAGGAAAAAACTGCTGATCTGCGACTTCCCGTGCCCCCTTCAGGGGGAAAGGGACCGAGGGATAGGGGGCCTTCCATTATTTCGCCCCCGGAGAGGTCTTGAGCATGGATTCGAAATAGAGACGGATCAGTTTCTTGAACTCAGGATTGATATCGTCCTGAAGGGCTTTTTTCATGCGCTCGTTCAGCTCGGCCTGTTTCTCTCCAAGGTCCCCGGCGAGACGGTCGGCGCCGAGGGATTCGTTCTTTTTGGCAGTCCAGGATTTCCGCTCCGGGGATTCTTCGTCCTTTTCACGATGTGAGCGACGGGCATCGAGCAGGCGGCGGTAAATATCGAGCTGTTTCCGCTCGACCAGCTCGCGTTTCTCGTTTTTCCGCATCATCTGGGCTGTGTCATCCATGTCGCCGGTCAGTTTATCCAGCATTTCACGGAGACGCTTGTCTTCGGATAATTTCTTTCCCAACTGTGAAAGCATCTCCGCCAGCTTTTCCTGTTCGGCGGCAAGTTGTTTCATAAGCTCCTGCGAGCCTTCCCCCATTCTCATCTGAAGAGAAAGCTGGCCGTCGGCAATCATCTGAAGCTCCTGCATCAGATCGCCCGCCATCCCTTTGCTTTGATTCTCGCCCGAATTCTTCAGAAGATTGGAGAGGAAAAGAATAGTATTGTTCACCATGCTCAGGGAGCTGCGCGCGCTCTGCTCCCCCGCCGGGACATTCCCTGCGGTAAAGGTGTCGACCGCATTTTTCATGGTCATGTTCACCGCAGTGGTGATCTGTTCGATTATTCCTGCCAGCTCCAGGGAAACGGAGCCGAGGGCGGAAAGCGTCTTCCCCGCTTTCCTGAAACCATCCATAACCTCCAGTTCCTTCTGGGCGAGGTTTTCACCGGTGTATCCGCCGGTATTTGCGAGCAGCTTCTCCTGGCTTTCCGATACCGCAAGAAGCTCGATCATGGCAGTCAGCAGACGATTTTTCATCTCACGGGTATTTGTGCCCTTCATTAACTCGCCCAGTTTATCCATATTCTTTAGCATGTCCGACAGTTGTACATTGGATGAATCCATTCCCTTACGGGCTTTTTCGCTCATCCCCTTATCCAGATTTCCTGCGGTTTCCTCCATGCCTTTGGAAATATCGGTCGAGTTAAGGTAGTCCTCGAACGGCTTGGTGTTGAGGGAGAATTTTTCTTTCAATTCCCGGGACATGCCTTTGAGCTCATTCTCCAGCTTGTCCATTTCGGCGGCGAGGGATTTCTGCTCACGGGCGAGAGACGGATTCTTCGGATTGTTCCGGAGCTTCTGGGTCAGTTCAGCCTGTTTGAGAGCGATATCCTCGAGCACTTTTTTAGAGGTCTCATACCGCTGGATAGCTTTTACCTGCTCCAGGAGCCGTATGACGGCATCCAGCTTTTTTTTCACTGCATCGGCGGTGATCTGGTACTGGTCGAGGGCATCCTTGACTGCCCGCTGGTCCATCTCCATTGCGGCCCGAGTGAGTTTTTTCAGCGCCTCTTTCATGTCGCCGTCCGCGATCTGATCCATCATCTGGGAGATTTTCCGCAGCTTCTCCACTGTTTCCAGAGCGGCCATGTCCTCGTTGGAAAGCCTGTCCGCCATTTTCTTAACCGCTTCGGAAAAATCCTTTACGCTTTCCTGCATTTTTTCGAGCTGCTTTTTGGATTCCTCGATGGCGTTACGGTCGTTCCAGTCGGTTTTCTTCCCGTTCAGAATATTACGGCGCACCTCATCCAATGCCTTGTCTTTCTCGGATCCCGCATCCTGAGCCTCACGGATTTTTTCCATGCCGGCTTTATGCTCCTCAGCGGTTTCTTTCAGAATATCGGTAAGGGAGGGGACTTTGAGAGTGTACTTTTCCGAGACGCCCTGTTTCGGTCCCCGAATCGTGTCGTTATCCCACACCGAAAGATAAAAGGCAACCCGGTCTTCCGGCAAAAGGTTCACATCCGAAAGGTTCCATACATACCCATCCTCAATCTGACGGTTGAGCAGGCCCTTTTTCAGAGAAACGGCGCGGAAATTTTCCTCGAAAGGCAGCTTGTACTGCAGGGAAATCTGCGAAAGGCCGTAATCATCCTCCGCATGATACACGATGGGGAGCGTCATGGAACGGGGCAGGACGACATCGGCGGTCGGGCTGAGAAAAGAAACGGTTGGTTTTTCGTCTTCGAGACTGGCGATCCGGTAGAGAATGGGATTGATATCGCTGATGCCAACCGTGTCGATGAGGCTGATGGTGTAATCCAGGTCCCTGGTGATTGTGAAGGCTGCCCGCCCGTAAGCCCCTGAGACCGTGCAATTCGCGGCGGTGGAATCGCTAAAGCGGATGGTCATGCTCCGGAGGGGTTTGTTCGCCCGGATACCCAGACTGACCCCGGTTCCCCGAAGCGCGCGGATGTTGCCGTCATTGTCTTTCCTGGCAACCGTCCCCATTCCGGTGTATGCCGGATAACGTAGAGAAAGCTCGATATTCTCCACAACCGGGCGTTCGATGACATTCACCCGGAAGCGCGGAGTGGCGGAAGGACCGGATTCAAGATAATAAAGAAACGAAAGCCGGGGTTTTTCGATGGTCAGGTTGAAATAGCCGGTTTTATCGTCAACTTTCACAGGACGGGTGTTCCATACATCGGAATCCTTCCACCTCCAGAAAAGCCGGAGAGGGGCCGATTTGGAAGAGAAAAATCCTGAATTGGAGAAGTTTTCCCCCCTGATGATCGAACTGTCTCGGACAAGGGTGAAGATTATGGTGTTTCCGGGAGGGGAGTAAGATTGCCCGTAATCGGCCAGACGGTAAAACCCCCCCGTCAAAGAGCGGGGGAACATGATACTCAGCAGGAGAAACAGAATCGCCGCGCCATAGGAGATACGGATGAGAGAGAGGAGCCGTCCGGCGGAAACTGATTTTTCGGCGGCAACTGTGCGCAGCTCTTCCGCTGCCCTGCCGACAAGGGCGCGCACCAGTTCGGGAGACTGCCCCCGGAGACCTGCTTCGTCGAGACATCCCAACTGTACTGCGCTGATAAGCTTATCACGGAATTGCGGACAGGCTCGTTCAACCATGCGGGCAAGCTCATCGATACCCGGACGATGAATGTACCGTAACACGAAAAGGAATAGACCGGCAATAGTGGAAATGCCGGCCGCCGACCAGAAAAGAATGGTTTTTACCTGAGGTGAATGGTAGGAAAACGCCTCGATGAAGCCGAACAGGATGAACAGTGCGGCAAACACTGATAATGCGGCAAAAAACGCTTCGGCGATACCGATTGCCAGGTAGCGCCGTTCCACATTCTTCAGCCGGGCGATAATGCTAGTGTAGGAAGAATCCGTCATAGATGCCAGAAAATAAAAAAGTGCCTGAGTGCCTAAGTGCCTGAAACGGTTTTATCGTTCCCGCGAAGCGGCAACGAGTTCAGGATGACACGTGTCATGCCGAACTTGTTTCGGCATCTCTAGTTAAAAAAAGCAAAGACATATGCACTTATAAAAATTTTTATATTTACTTTCTTTTACTTTGCCGCTCTGTCACTTTGTCACTGCTTTTAGTGACTGAGCGCCCATGTTACAATATTGACTCCCATTCTCAACGCGGCAATCCGCAGCGCCTCCGGATCATTGTGCACCGAGGGGTCCTCCCATCCATCACCCAGGTCGGACTGATAGGAGTAAAAAACCACCATCCTGCCCTCGTGGAAGATTGCAAATGCCTGGGCAGGCAGCCCGTCGTGCTCGTGAATCTTGGGAAGACCGCCGGGGAAGGGAAAAGCGGCGCGAAATATGGGATGATCTTTCGGCAAAAGGACAAGCTCCTTGTCCGGGAAAACCTTTTTTATCTCCAGACGGAAGCTTTTATCCATGCCGTAATTGTCATCGGCAATAAGGAATCCCCCTCCTGTCAGGTACCGGCGGAGAAGCGCCGCCTCCTGTGCGGTGAAGGATATATTTCCGTGTCCGTTCATGTACACTACCGGGAATTTGAAAAGTTCCTCTTCCGAGACGGAAACCACAGCCTCCTGGTCGGCAGTGCGGATAGCGGTATTCTCCCGTATATACCGCATCAGGTTGGGAAGAGAAGTGGGATTGGAGTACCAGTCCCCGCCACCGCCGTATTTGAGCCGGGCGATGGTGAATATCTCGCCGGCATTCGGCGGGGGCGCCGTCTGAAGGAGCAGGGCGCTGAGAAAGACGAATCTATAGGCATAAGATTTCATGAACTTTTTTTTCTCTATTTCCCCATGCCCACCCGCTGCGCGGTCTGGAATACTTTGCCTTCCGTGCGAATGGAGGGGGCGATGATAATCTGGGTAAGCTGCATCTCACGGATATCGCGGGCGCCGACCGATCCCATGGAAGTGCGCAGCGCGCCCACCAGGTTCTGGCTGCCGTCATCGAGAGTTGCGGGACCGAATAAAATCTGCTCGAGCGTGCCGGTTATTCCAACTCTGATGCGGGTCCCGCGCGGCAGGTTTTCATGAGATGTAGCCATTCCCCAGTGGTATCCCCTTCCGGGAGCTTCCTTGGCGCGGGCGAATGCGGAACCGATCATGACCGCATCCGCGCCGCTGGCAATGGCCTTGCAGATGTCCCCGCCGGCGTTCATTCCGCCGTCGGTAATAATGGGAACGTACTTGCCGGATTGTTTGTACCAGAAATCACGTGCGGAGGCGCAATCCGCAGTGGCGGTCACCTGGGGCATGCCGATGCCGAGCACCCCTCGGGTGGTGCAAGCCGCTCCGGGTCCGATACCGACAAGGAGCGCATCGATGCCTGTCTTCATCAGTTCAAGGGAAGCGCTGTAGGTGACTGTGTTCCCCACGATTACCGGAACTTTCATCTTTTTGCAGAAACGCTCAAAATCAAGAGTAACATATTGGGAGGAGATATGGCGAACCGTGGTCACCGTGGACTGCACCACAAATATATCCACCCCGGCTGCCTGCGCGATATCCCCGTACCGGTCGGCCTTCTGGGGAATGGAGGAAACGATGGCAGGAACACCGGCGTTTTTGATCTCGGCGATGCGTTTCTCTATCAAATCCTCTTTCACCGGGACCCGGTAAATATCCTGCACCAGCTTTGTGGCTTCTTCCGGTGTGGCTGAAGCCACCTTATCCAGTAATTCAGCAGGGTTCTCATACCGTGTCTGTACTCCCTCAAGGTTCAGCACTGCAAGCCCGCCCAATTTGGCCATGGCGATGGCGAACCGGGTATCGACCACCCCATCCATCGCCGCAGCAAGGATGGGAACTGCGATCTTCTTTTCTCCGAGCATCCAGGACACATCCACATCATTGGGATTGATGGTCACATCCCCCGGAACAAGAGCAATCTCATCAAAACCATAACATCGCCTGGCCTTGCGGCCCCTGCTGATGTACTCACTCATATACAGCCTCTCCTTTAGAAATATGAAGCATGAAAAAAATCCCCCCTACCTGTCGGCATCCCCCCTTTTTAAGGGGGGAACTCTGGAGGCAGTTGTTTTTTACCCCCTTAAAAAGGGGGTCGCCGCCAAATGCGGCGGGGGGATTTGCTACTCTATAACTATGCTTATCACTGAAATATAAAATTTATATTCCCCGTAGTCCTGCGCGAAACCACAGTGATTGTATCGGGATATACATAAACCGGCTCCGAAACCCGGTAAGGTGAAACAGTTCCCCGGGTAAACACCCCGTTGGCGGTATCATCCCGGAAACCTGCTGCAACATACCGGCCGGGGATCATCATTCCCGCGGTCCAGGCAGCCTGCCCCATGATCTCCAGAGTCTTCCGGGTATTGGCGTCAAGATTCCTGAACATAAGACGATACAACGATTGCGGAGTTCCCGTTTTATCGCCGATCGTCCCCTCTATGAACCCCAGGGTGTCGGATGGAACCACTCTGAATGCAATCTGCGCCCCCGGGCCGGTCAGACGGTTACCGGCAGCTCCGCGCAAATTTTCACGGTTAAACATAAAAAGATAATTGAAATTCTCTTTCCAGGATGAAGCAGGGAACAACTCCAACATGTTCGGGCCGGTTTTCTTTACCGCCGGATTCACTCCGGAGGAGTCTGCAATCACATTCCGTATGCTGTCCGGGAGGGCGAGAACCCTGTTGAACACCAATTGAACAGGATCCTTTCCGGGGGTAAGTAATTTCGGCCCCCATTCGAGAATCTCAAGGGCAGTGGTATCGGGACGATCTGTTCCGGTGAAAACGGGCCTTTTCTCCATAGGCAATAAAGGATACCCGTCGCTGCTCTTTACCTGGAGGCTCTTTACGGTATATTCTTTCCCGTTTTTTTGTTCCGAGGTGGCAACCGAGATTCTTTTCAGATCACCTGCAAGGATGAACCAGCCCAGGATATCAATCCCCCCCTCGATGGACAGCTCAACCGAACCGGGATCGATGTCCTTGTCGAAAAAGAATTCCACCCGCTGAAGGTCAACCGGACGTATCGACCGAAGCTGCACCTGCGAGGTATCCTTTTCTGAAATGGCTGTCTGCGGCGCCAGGGCAAGGGTATCCCCTTTCGCAAAAGTCACATCATGAGACGCCAGCCCGATCATATCGTAACCCTCGGAGTAAAAACCGTCGCGGTCTTTGTCCCCGATGGCGAACAGTCGATAGGTACTGCTGGAGAGACCCACCAGAGTGTAGCTGCCGTCGGCGTTGGTCTGGGTCATGTAATCGGGAACATCGTTCCGTGGATCCGGCCTGGCTGTCGAATCGGCAAGAATGTAGGCGACTATATCCACTCCCGGCACATTTTCCGGCCTGGCGGCAAAAAAGTGAAAGGGAACGACTTTTCCCCTGATTTCACCGTTTTCGATCACCTCTCCGGTGGAGAATTTCAGGGAGATAGAGTCTTTCAGTTGATTGGTCCTCGTATCGCTCGCTTTCGAGCCGACCGTTATCACATAGGTTGTGTTGTCACGGAGCGGCTTAGGAAATCTCAGCGTCAGAACTCTGCTCCCCGATTTCCATCTCAATTCCGGCCACTGGGCAGGTATTGGTACGATAAAGAGATTGTCCGCCACGCTTTTTTCATCCATTGCCTTGGTAAATTCAATGACCACGGGCTCTGTTGCCGAAACGTTTTTTGACAGAGGCGCCGGAATAGAGCTGGCTAAAGCCGCCGGTGTCACATCCTTGGGCCCGCCGGGCGGGAATCCCTGCCGCGCGCAGGAAAGTCCAAAGATAAAAAACGAGGCACAAAGGCACAAAGGCGCAAAGGCCCAAAGGGAAGATCCAGCGGTTTTATGATTTTGCGAGATAGTATTTTCCATTTTTCAACCTGAAAGATCAAATACACGAGAATTTACATGAAACTTAAAGTATAATAAAAATCCCCCGCCTTTAACAGCGAAAAGCGGAGGAAACTTTTCGAGCAATTAATCTTCTATTCTGTCTTCTTACTTTTGACTTTGGGTTTTGGGCTGTCTTTTAATCTCAGAATTCCACTCAGCTTGCTGTGGGGTTTGATCCCCCCTGTCCTTATTAACCATCATGACCATAGATGGTCACAACGAAGGATGAAAATGTTTTGAATAATAAAGCGTCATGGTTATCCTCCAGATAACCACAAACCATTCAAAAAAGGAGGACAACCATGACTGGAAGTAAAGAACGAACG
>JAUYCD010000210.1 GCA_030692375.1 Candidatus Latescibacter sp.
TATCGAAGGGGGTAGAAAAAATGAAAGATAAAAAATGCTTGTGGCGAATTCTCCCCTTAACAAGGGGAGATGCCGACAGGCAGAGGGGATCAATCCCTTTAATGAAATGTGAAAAAACATTTTATGAATAATCCGGGTTAGCGAGAAAAATAAGTCATTTTATCCTTTTGTCAATCTCGCAAACTTCGGCATGATCTTTATCTCTTTCGCGCCGAACTTGATGGTGAGGGTGGTATTTTCAGCGGCGCCGGTAATTCCGATAATCTTTCCCCGCCCGAAAAGAGGGTGACGCACCCATTCTTCGGTTTGGAACCGGGCAGCGGCAGCCGGCTCGGGCGCCTGGGGGTAATCCTCGAACTCCAGGGGTTTTTGAATCCGGAGTCTGGAGGAGAAGGGTTTCTGTTCCATACTTGCTGGTTTCAGCTTTTCATGTTCCAGGACATCGAGCGGCAGCTCCCGGATGAACATGGAAGCTCCCCCGGTGTATGAACCGTACCGCGGACGCATGAGAGCGTAACTGATGTGGAGGATATCTTTCGCCCGGGTGATGCCGACGTAAAAGAGCCGGCGCTCTTCCTCCAGGGCTGATTCCTCTTCCATAGTCTGCGGAAGAGGGAAAAGCCCGTTTTCCACCCCGACGATGTACACCGAGGGAAACTCCAGCCCTTTCGCGGCATGGAGGGTCATCAGGGTCAGCGCATCGCTGTCCTCCTCCCAGGTGTCCACATCGCTTACCAGCGATACCTCGGCCAGGAATGCGTTGAGATCGTTTTCTTCTTCTTTTTCGGAAAATTCGGCGAGCGCGGTAACAAGCTCATCGAGGTTGGCCGCCCGATCCTCGAAAGTAATCGGCTCTTCATTTTCCAGGTAGTTCATGTACCCGGTTTTTTCGATCACCGCCCGGACGATCTGATCGAGGCTGTTTATTCCTGGCATCCCGGCAAGAGAGGCCATCAGATCCCGGAAATCGTTCGCCTTCTTGAGTGTGACGCCGGACAAATAGGTTCCGACAAAATTGAGCGATTCCATGACCGGAATATGGTGGTCGAGAGCATACTGCTCGATGGCTTCGATGGTCTTGGCGCCAATACCGCGTTTCGGAGCAGCGACAGCACGGTTGAAACTGACCGTATCGCTGGGATTTACCAGAAGGCGCAGGTAAGCGAGTATATCCTTGATCTCCCGGCGCTCGTAGAACCTGATACCACCCACGATCATATATCTCATTCCCTTTCTTCGAAGCACATCCTCGAACGAGCGGGACTGGGCGTTGGTTCGATAGAGGATGGCGCAATCCCCCAGCTTCAGCCCGAGATCATTTCTCTCGCGATCGATGGAGGAAATGATCCGTTCCGCCTCGTCACGGTCGTTGTAGCATTCCAGGAGGCGGATTTTTTCCCCGCCAGTACGGCTTGTCCAGAGTTCCTTGGACATCCGGTGGGGGTTATTCTTCACTACCGCGTTCGCAGCTTTGAGAATCCAGGAGGTCGAGCGGTAGTTTTCCTCGAGACGCACCGTTTTCGCTTTCTTGAAATCATGCTCGAAATCGAGAATGTTCTGTACATTCGCACCGCGCCAGCTGTAAATGGACTGGTCGTCATCACCGACCACAGTGATATTGCCCGCATCTCCGGAAAGCATCTTAATGAGGAGATATTGGGTACGGTTGGTATCCTGGTATTCGTCCACCAGAATATGGCTGAACCGGTTCCGCCATTCGGCGAGCGATTCCGGGTCGCGGCTGAACATTTCCACCGGTTTGAGAAGTAGATCGTCGAAATCGAAAGCCCCGGCCGATTCCATCAGTTCCCTGTATCGCCGGAAGGCTTTGATGATCAAGGGCGCGTCGCGGCCGGAAATGACCTTTTCCAGATCATCAGGAGAAAGCCCTTCGTTCTTGGCTTTCCCGATGGCGCCAATGATGCGCTGCGGAGAGAGACGCTCCCTTGTCACCCCCATCTCATGGAGGACTTTCCGCGCCATGGACAACTGGTCGTCACGGTCGTAGATGGTGAAATCGCGCCTGAATCCCCAGCGGTCAGCCTCACGGCGGAGAATACGGACGCAGATACCATGAAAAGTGCCGATCCATAAACCCTGCACCGGGATATCGAGCAGCTTCTCCACCCTTGAGGCCATCTCACGGGCTGCTTTGTTGGTGAATGTGACCGCCAGAATCTGCCAGGGCTTTATTCCCTGGAAAACCAGCCAGGCGATTTTATGGGTCAGAACTCTTGTTTTCCCGCTCCCGGCGCCCGCAAGCACCAGGGTAGGGCCGTCACGGTGCTCTACCGCTACACGCTGGGGAGGATTGAGGGAATCGAGATCAACGGAAAAATTCAGGGGAGGCTCCTAAAAAAGTGATAAAGTGACAAAGTAAAAAAAGACAAAAGGAAAGTCTGAAGAAACCAGATGCGGACATCACTGTATAATCCTGCATCTGGCAGCCAGTTTCACCCAGTCGCCGACAGTAATGGTCTCACCCTTGAGGGAGGTCACAATCACCGCTGTCTCACTCGGCATGACACTGACCGCTTCCAATTGCCCCAGAGATTGAAGATGGCCGGTGTCGCTCAGATTGCTCTTACGCTGGTAGATATCGAAGACATCGCCCGGCCTGACTCCGTCATTCGCCCCCTTGTCGATATACAGTATATCGTTGATATGGATGCTCAGCATCGTCTCATTGATGGCGAGAATAACTCCACGGATTTCGGCATCCGGCCTGATCCAGGCATCGAAGCGGGGACCGCTCGCGAGCTTGTAGGGCATGACCAGATCGCCCACTTCCAGCGGATCGAAATTATCCAGCACCGTGCACCGTGACTGCCTTTCGCCGGTGGAAATCGCCTTGAGCACACCCTTGATCCGCACTACGTAACCGTAATCCACCCCTGTTTCGGGATGTTTCACCCGGTCGCCCATGGCGATGACCGCAAAGAGGTCGCCCTCGCGGGCTTTATTCTGCGCTCCCGAATCGATGACCAAGGTGTCATAGCGGATGGCCGTGTCCTTCTCGTTCTCTATCTTTACTATTTTCGTGCGGGAAAGTTCCGATTGTTTGGCGATGAACCCTGTGCGCATGAAATTCTTTTCCGTAAACACCTGGCGGGGTTCCTGTAGCATCCGGATGACATTTTTATCCATTGGGCGTTTTTCTGGGACCTTAACCGCAACAGCAACTTGTGCAGGCTGCTGCGGTTGGGCCGGTTGAGGTTCAGCCGCAGGCGCGGGTACAGAAACCGGAGCGGGAGGTGCAGCCGGCTTATCTGCAATAACTTCCGTTTTGGGGCGGAACATCAGTTCCTGGCCGGGATAAATCCAGTGCGGATCCTTGATGAATGGATTCTTCTTCCATACTTCGGGCCAGACAAACGGGTCTCCCAGTTGCATCCTGGATATATCCCAGAGGGTATCGCCTTTCTTGACAACGTACTTTTCCGGGGCGAAAGCAGGCGCTTTCTTTTTCACCTGGATATTCTGAGCCGATGAGAGAGCCGGCGCCGCAAACAGGAGCAGCGCTGATATGGCAAGTACTTTTTTCATGGCACTTTCCTCCGAGATTCATTCTGTGTATCAGATTTCAGTCTCTGTACCTTATAACGGGAAACCGCGGCTTGATGCTCTTTCAGCGTTTTGGAAAAAACATGACCGCCCTGGTTGTCGGAAACAAAATAGAGATATTTGGTATCCGCCGGATACAGCGCGGCAAGAATGGATTTCATGCCGGGGCTGGCAACCGGTCCCGGCGGGAGCCCTTTATGCAGGTAGGTGTTGTACGGCGATTCCACTTCCAGGTCGCCGTTAAATACCCTGCGTTTCACGCCCAGCGCATATTGCACAGTTGGATTGGCCTGCAGGGGAAGCCCCATGTTTAAACGCCGGTGAAAAACCGAGGAAATGACCGCCCGCTCCTCATCGCTGGCCGCCTCGCCCTCGATGATGGAGGCGAGGGCAACAGTCTGATTAACCGAGAACTCAAACCATGCTGCCCGCGCTTTCAGGGAATCAGTAAATGCTATCCTGAACCGGCTCACCATCTTACGGATCACCTCAATGGGTTTTGCCCCTTCGCGGATATAGTAGGTATCGGGATAAAGGTAACCTTCCAGCGTTGCGTTGTCAATACCGAGGCTGTCGGCTGTTGTTTTGTTCAATACGGTCTTTACGAAAAGCACGGAATCCACTTTGGCCTTCCTGAAAAGAATCGAAGCCGTTTCACGGACTGTCAGTCCCTCGATAACGGTTACCTTTATATCGGGAGGAATGGGAGTGGCGCTTACCAGGTAAAGTGCAAGCTCGGAAGTTTTCATTTTTCGGGGCAGAATGAATTTCCCGGCCCGGAATTTCGGCTCATACCCTCGCCGGTGAGCTATTGCCCGAAAGAAAAGAGCGCTCCGGATAAGTCCTTTTTTTTTCAGCACAAGGGCGATTTCGGCGGAATTCATGCCGGTGCTGATTTCGATGACCGCCCCTTTTGCAGCACCGGCCGCACCGTCGAGATAAGAATAAGAACCGTAGAGAGCAGCTCCCAAAAGCGCCAGAGATACACCCGCTGCGAGAAGTATCGTTATCACTCTCTGTGACCAGAATATCATGGAAGCGTCTTCATGTATTCCTGCAGCATGAGGATCGCGGAAATACGGTCCACCATGTGCTTATTGCCAAAAGTTTTCATTTCCAGCTCGGCCATGACCCGTTTGGCCTGCATGGTGGTCATGCGCTCATCCCAGTATATCACCGGAAGCGAGGTTCCTCCTGCCAAAACCTCCCCGAACGCCCGGACCTTCCGGCTCTTCTCGCTCTCGCTGCCGTCCATGTTGAGAGGCAAACCGATGAGTATTTTCCCGACCCCGTGCTTATTCACTATCTCTGTCACCTGTTTCAGAATTTCTTCTTCCGAGTCGGCAATGACAGTATCCAATCCCTGGGCGGTTAAACCGAGCTCATCGGTTATTGCGAGGCCGGTCCTCCGCTCTCCGTAATCGATGGATAGAATTCTCATGTGTCGCCGCCCGTTTTCATCGCATCTGTAAGGACCTTCTCATGCACCTTAAACGCAAGCGGCGGGGTCTTTCCCACCTCGAACCAGCGAACCTCGGCGGCGTCATCCCCCGCTGTCGGCTCGCCCTGCCAGTCATGAACCCGGTAGGCCAGGAGGAGAACATGACGCCTGGCGCCGGTAATGCTGTCATACGCGCCCATGATGGAAATTTTTCCCGCGGTGATTCCGGTTTCTTCCAGGAGCTCCCGCCGGGCGCCCTCTTCAGGAGATTCACCCCATTCCAGGAAACCGCCGGGAAGACACCACTCCCCATAGTGCGGTTCGATGTTCCGCAGGGTGAGCAGCACCTGCCGGTTATTCAGAACCACAAGCGCGGCAGCCGGATAGGGATTCACATAGATGACATGCCCACAGGTCATGCAGACCGGCCGATGTCTCCCCTCACGGTGAATCACCCTGACCGGCGCTCCGCAAATCGGACAGTAGTTGAATTCAGGGAGTTCAAGCTTTGTCATGGGCTTAATATAATCCCATGAAGGATGGGGGGAAAGGATAAAGTAAGGACGCGGGCCTTACTTTAACATCATGATTTTCTCGGTCTTTATCACGTTTCCCCAGGAAAGAGACACGATATAGATGCCGCTGGAGACCAGGCTTCCCCGGTCATTCCGTCCATCCCACCTGATCGGGACCCTTTTCGCCAAGCCGTACCACGCGTGGGAGCCACGAAAAACGCTTGCATTCAAACCGCTTCACGATATATTTGTAAAAAGCCCATCAACCGGATTCGCCCGTGTTGCACAGTGAATCGTGTTTAGACTGATTGAGATGGAAGAATGGGGAGGTATAGCGGTTGTGAGGGAAAAAGCGTTTCTGTTCATGGGAGTTCTGGCGGCGCTGCTGACGCATGGGACTGCGGATGGCCAATGGAAAAACATGGCCCGGGATACATTCGGAATGATTGGATATGTCACCATCGGAGTCAATATGACCGGTCTTGGTGACTTGAACGATACCCTGAAGGAAAACGGCTTCCCGACCACCAGCACCCTGGCCGCCTCCTGGGGCGGCGGAATGCACGGGGTATGGAAAAACAGGATCGTTTTCGGAACGAATTACCAGCGCCTGTTTTCCAAAAGGGGAGAAAATGACCGTTTTCTGACCAGGCTGTCCAGCAGCATGAAAATGCTCGATCTCGGTTATCTGGCTTGGAAAGGGCAAAACATACAGGTTTACCCGCTGATCGGAATAGGCATGGTGTCTGAGAATCTGACGGTGTATCCCACTGGCAGAGTATCATTCGGAGAAATCATGACCGATCCCGGGCGGGGTTCGAATCTGAGCAGACAGGGGCTGCTCCTGGATATCGGAGTACAAACCAACCGGTTCGTCATGAAGCGGGCGAAAAAGCAGTATTCGTGGGGATTCCGCGCCGGATACCGGTTCGTCCCGGCGCAGTTGTCATGGAGCATGGATGGTTCCAAAGTGGACGGCGGACCAGAGAGCGGTGTCGAGGGCCCCTATCTGTACTTCAACTTCGGAGTGGCGGGGCTTATCAGTGCGATTCGGGAAAAGGAAATCGAGGGAGAGTAGTAACCAAAGTCTACTTCTCCGAGTAGATTTCCTCGTCGGAGGGAAAAATTCCCGGAGCGTATATCCTCGATGTACCGCCGGAAGCAGTCCGCGGCAATCTCCCCGAGTTCGGCGTAGCGCCGCGCGAACCGCGCCTGTTTAATACAGACTGTATATTTCGTTAGGCCAATTGGGGGTGCCCGAAGATGATTCAATTACGCTACACTGCAGATGCAAACGCTCCAGTTCTGAACCGATGAGACGCCATTTCCACATTCCACTTGCACTCTTGATCCTCGCTGCCATCGGGGCGCGAGCTTGGTTGTTGTTCAGCACGCCGCATATGCCTGGCGTCAATGGCGCATACTATCTCGTGCAAGCTCGTTCGCTTCTGGAAAAAGGCGCTCTGGGATTGCCGGACATGCCGCTCACGTTCGCACTGCACGCAGCGTTGGCGAAGCTCATATCGTGGTTCAATGGCGGGAATATTTCCGCCGCTATTGTCCTGGCGGTGAAACTGGCGGATGCCGTGCTGCCACCGATTGCCGCATGGCCGGTGTGGTGGCTCGCGGCGGTGTGGTGTGAGCGGCGTGGACAAAGTCGAACCCTCGCACTCGTGCCCGCCGGCATTGTCGTGCTCAGTTCGCCCCTGCTAGTGATGGTGGGCGATTTGCAGAAAAATTCGCTCGCGTTCGTATGGCTCGCGGGGCTGATTGCGATAGCTGCGGCTTTCCTCCAGAGTCCCAACTGGAAACGAGCGCTGGCATTGCTCGCCTGTCTCGCGTTGGTGGGTTTGACTCATGTTGGCGTGCTCGGTTCGGCTTTGCTCTTCGCTGCTTGCCTCGCGATGAGTGTTGCCGTGCTGCAAAACAACAGGCGGCGTCTCAAGCTGCTGCCTTGGGCGGGCGCCGCGGTGGTAGTTGTCGCGCTGGCGGCCGTGGTGGTGATGTGGAAGTTCGACCCGTCGCGCATCCATCGCCTCGCGGAGGCGTTCACCCTCCCCGGTCAATTCTTTGGCGATAACATGTCCATGCCCGGGTCACCGGGCGGACCTCAGAATGGCTTTCATTTGCTGCGCTGGCTAGCCGTGGGGCTGTTCGCCATGTGCGCTCTTCCAGCGCTCATCCTCGTGTGGCGCGAGCGAGCGGTGCTGGCGGCCTCGGACGCAGCCGTTGTGGCCGGCTGTGCGTTCACCGTACTGGCGATGTCCGGTCATTGGGTAGAGGGGGACACAGCGGTGCGCTTTTACCTCATCGCCATCGTCCCTGCTGCTCTGTGCGGCACCTTTGCGCTGCTGCACATCGGTAGGACATGGATTCGCTGGACCGTGGCGGGCGCCCTGTCCCTCCTCCTGTGCGGTCCGTCCGTGCCGCAGGTCCTACGCGGCGGGCAGCCCGCCCTCAGCGACAGCGCGCTGGCCGAACTCTCCTCGCTGCGCGCATTCGTCCCGCAGCCCGGTCGCACGCTCATCTGCGCGCAGCACGGCGTCGAGTGGTGGACGGCGTGGCTGCTCCATACCCACATCGCCCAACCGTCCGGACTGCGCGCCAGCGACTGGCAGCTCTACGCCACGGTGCTTTTCCTCCAATCCAAAACCATCCTGCGGCACTTGCCACCCCCCAAGGCAGCCGTTCGGATTCCAGCCGACGCCGTGATTCTGCATGACGGTCCCTGCTTCATACTCGCCCGCGTCGCTTCGACACCATCCTCGGTCAATGCGGAATCGGCCATCCGTTGGCCAAGTTCGCCGGTTGTCCCGAACTTCAAGTATTAGCTGCACTCGCCTTCCGCTCGGCATCACCCAAACCGCCTTCTCGAACTCCTTAAACTGTTTGAACCGGACGCTGCTCCGTTCCGGGATTCAAATCCGAAGCGCTGCTTCCTGCGTTTGCATACCATATATTTGCTTCCGGAGCGGAAGTTTGGAGATGAAGCTTATTCTACGGTCTCAAAAATTGTTGCCGATACACAGGGGGGCGCAATAACTTCAGCAATATTTAATATAAGAATTTATAAGGGTATAGAATTAACGGGAAAGGCAAATGTATTATCTACTAGAGGCGGAGTTCTGGAAAACAAGGAATTCTCAATCAAATGATATTTCAAACGCAAGAATCAATAATTGTTAAATATCTGAGGCTTTTGTAAAAAGTCGTGTTAAACGTAAAAAGAAAACGATTTTATTAACTACAGCCCCCTATCCCTCGGTCCCTTTCCCCATGACATCGAAAAAAGAGGAGGCTGCAATCAATAAAGCGCAATCTCCTTTTTTATTGGCAAGAATTTATTTTTTTCTTGCTTGTGATGAACAGAATAGATTTATTGTAATATTATACGCAAACGACGATTATTTACACCCACAGTCTAAACGGCAGCAGTTGAGGGATCGCTTCGTTTTGAAGTGTTATGCCGGCCGGCTGAGCTGTGGTGAATGTTATTTGGAAACCATATAAACAGTAGTTCAGGCGAGCGCTCCGCGCCGTCCCGAACTACTCAATCGAGTGGATATCGATGGATAGGAACAAGTTCCTTCCCATCTCTTCCGCTTACCTCGCGCCTGTTGGGCCACCCATTGACGATGTATGACTACAAGCCAACTTAAAAATTGAATTATTCGTGTGTCAGGAGGCTTTTCCCAATGCCCTATTACAAAACAATCGACAATAGTTCCCTGGGAGGTAGGCGGACAGCCCAGAGATTGCTCAGGTTGAAGAAAACTCTCGATGAGGCGATTCCTGCTAAAACTGTCGACAAAACCTTGTTATTAGCCAGTTGGAATATCCGAGAGTTTGGCGGTGACAAATTTGGCGAGCGAGAGAAAGAACCCCTCTTCTACCTTGCCGAAATCATGTCTCGTTTTGATTTAATTGCTCTGCAAGAAGTGCGTGACAATCTGGATGCACTCGATGAGTTAATGAATATTCTCGGTGGGTGGTGGAAATACCTTGTCTCAGATGTCACCCTCGGTCGGCAGGGGAACCAAGAACGCCATACTTTTATCTATGATACCCGCAAGCTATCATTCGGTGGGTTAGCTGGAGAATTGTTTCCCCCTTTAACCAAAGAAGGAGATCAGCTAAAGTCAGAATTCGCATTCGCACGGACTCCATATCTGGCTGGCTTTCGCGCTGGTTGGTTCAAATTCTCGATCTGTACCCAACACCTCTATTACGGTAAGGCCAAACCGGACGACCCGCAAAGGCAAAGGGAGGCAGAAACAGTGGTCGAATTACTACGAGTGCGAATGAAGTCCAAGGATTGCTGGGCGAATAATGCCATTTTGGTGGGCGACTTCAATGTCTTCTCGACGAATGATAAAACATTTTTGGCACTCGAAAAGGGAGATTTCCATATCCCCGCCAATCTCAGAGGAAAGTACACAAACGCAAAACTCGACAAACCATTTGACCAGATGGCCTTCCTTGCGCCAGACATTGAGAAACAAATAAACTTAGCAAAGGCTGGTGTTTTCCCTTTCTTTGAATATGTCTATTGCGATTCGGATCGAGAAATATATCTTCCTGACAAGGATGACAAGACCTACAAAGAGTGGCGAACCTATAAAATGTCCGATCATCTTCCAATCTGGGTTGAACTCGAAGTAGATTTCGGCAACGATTACTTGATGCGAAAAACCAAAGCGCCTGAACATTAACCTGCTATCTAACCAGATAACATTCCATCGCTGGTGGTATTACATGCTGTTGGAGTGAACGCAAACAACGCGTCGCTCAACAGTAAGGCGTTCTCCGGTGATACCTCTGTAAAAAACCCGCGTAGACTATTTTTTCACCTTCCCCAGCCACGTTGATTTCGCAAACACATCTTCAATCTCTCCATAGGTTTCAATACGCCCATGGTCGAGCACAAGTGCGTATTCGGCAAGACTCCCGGCAGCCTCGAAGTCGTGGGTGGAAAAGAGAAGCGTTCCCCCGCCCGCCAGGTACTCCTTGAGAAATCCTGCCACCAGGGCGGTTCCCCGGAGGTCAAGTCCGGCGGTAGGCTCATCGAGGATAAGCACCTCCGGCCTCATGGCAAGGACTCCGGCGAGGGCGGCGAGGCGTTTTTCCCCTCCGGAAAGGGCGAGGGGATCACGGTCACGGTAAAGTGGAGGGTCGAGGCCGACAGCCCGGAGCGCCTCTTCCACAGTCCGTGCTATTTCTGCTTTCGGTATCCCCACATTCTCCGGGCCGAAGGCGACATACTCCCCTACAGTGTCTCCGAACATCTGATCCTCCGGGAACTGGAACGCCATCGCCCGTATGGGATTCCCCTGCACCTGTACATGTCCGGCGTCAGGGGCGGTTATTCCGGCAGCAATCTCAAGCAGGGTGGTTTTCCCGGAACCGGCCGGCCCCAGAAGAACGGTGGATGTCCCGCGAAAGAGGGTAAGGTCAATGGCATCCAGCGCCTTTTTTTCAAAGGGCAGCCCGCGGTCATACCAATAGGACACATTTTCCAGGCGAATGATTTGGCCCGCTGATTCGTTCTTTTTCTGAATTTGGGCAGCGAGCGGTTTGGCAAACAGAGCGCCGGTTGGTTCAATCCCCCTGATTCCCAGGCCGGCGGTGTCGCGGAGCACATCAGAAGGAGCGCCGTCACGGCAGATTCCCGATTCTTCCGGGGTCCCCGCTTGTACAAAGTACGAGTGGGGTGGAAGTAGAACAACCGCCCGGTCTGCGTGGAGCGCTTCAAGGGCGAACTGGGTGATGTGGATGACCGTGGCCCCACAGCGCGCCTGGTCACTGATAAGGCCGAGAATGCGCTCGCGGCTTCCCGGATCGAGAAGCGAGGTCGGCTCGTCGAGGATGAGGTGAGAGGGACGCATGATCATCACCGCGGCAAGGGCCAGCCGCTGTTTTTCGCCTCCGGAGAGATGGGAAGGATTGGCATGGCGGTATTCCTCGAGATCGAAAAGGAAGAGAGCTTCATCCACCCGAAGGCGCATCTCCGCTCCCGGTATCCCGAGATTTTCCAGTCCGAACGCCAGCTCGCGTTCCACTGTGGTCGCAACGATCGTGTTATCGGGACTCTGGAACACCAAACCCACTCGTTTCATCACCTCCAGGCGCTCACTCTCCCCTGATGAAGCGGAAAGGCCGTCCACGATTACCTGGCCCCCGGTCGGAAGGATAAGCCCTTTTACAAGGAGCGCAAGGGTGGATTTTCCGGAGCCGTTAGGTCCCATGAGCGCTGTATGGACGCCGTTTTCGAAGGAAAGAGAAAGGTCATTAAGCACCGGCGGCTGCCCCGGATATGAATAGGTGAGGTGGGAAAGGGTTATCATAAAGATAGAATCCAGGAGTCAGAAGTCAGAATCCAGAATGAAAAAAAAGGTATGTCGTTAAGTAAGCTAAGGTGATCATCCGAAAGGTTAATCCCCCCTACCCCCCTTATTAAGGGGGGAAAAGAAAATTGTTCCTGGTACTAAACATTTATTAGGATTTGACAGAACCCTCTCCCTAAATTCCCCCCTTAGTAAGGCGAGGGCGACAAAAGGATAATATTGACATAAGTTATTAT
>JAUYCD010000211.1 GCA_030692375.1 Candidatus Latescibacter sp.
TCCAAGTGAGTGTCAACATTGTTGAAAACTGCCCTATCGTTTTCAATATGTTAATACTCACGGCATTTCCACAGCTTCTTGCCACTTCCTTTAATACCCTCCTTGTCTCTCCTATCTTTTCATGATACTTTTGACAGTACCCCTTATGCAAAAGCCTCATCCCGTTAATCCGTTTATCCTGACCATTCGTGGTTCAGACAATCCTCACGAGCTTATGGAACCACATTTCAGTTTTCAGATTTTAGCTGCTCACCCCATCATCTTCAACAACTTTTCTGTCACCCAGTTTACCGCATGGCCGATAATCTTCTCGCCTTTTTCGGGTGTGGCCAGTTTGGATTCCTCAAAGGTATCCTTATCCCACTTCCGGTCTTTTTCATTAAGGTTTAATGGGGCCTTGTCATGATCGATCCCCTGGTACCGTACCCGCTCGGGGAAAGCCGCCAGGGCAATGGATGTCTCAAAATCCGCCGCATGCGAGGGAACGCTGCCGATATCCACAAACTCCTTGCTCCTGTCGGCGGGAATGCTGTCCCAGTAGGAACACCATTCCAGGTTGATTCCAAGCTTCGTGCGGAATTCGGGGACTTTTTCATTCAGGGGCGCAGCATTCCCGCCGTGTCCGTTCACAATGAGAATAGTGGTGATGCCGTGGGTCTTCAAACTGTCGCAGATGTCATAGACCACATCAAGAAATACCTCTTTCCGAAGGGTCAGGGTGCCTTTACGATTCATCCAGTGAGGGGAAACGCCGATGGGGACAGGGGTGCTCACGATAACCCGGGGGTAGAGTTTCAGCGCCGTCTGCTGGGATACGAGAAGCGCTCCGGCAGTATCCATGATCATCGCCATGTGTTCGTTGTGCTGTTCGGTGGAGCCGGTGGGAACGATCGCGGCCTTGAGTTTCCCTTCCAGCAGACGGTCGCGGATTTCTTTACGGGTGCATTCATACAGGAGCACCTTTCGGGGGTCGATATAGATGTTCCCGACAGGGCTCATTGGAGAGGTGCGAACCGGGGCGTCAACACCTGCGAAAGCATTTCCGGCCCCTGCCGAACCGGCGGCAAGACCGGTCAGCGACAGCGACCCCAGAAAACCGCGCCGTGATTGAGAATTTGACATGAGAAAATCTCCCAGTATAACTGACATAATGAAAACATGCGAGTCTTAACGGCGATCAAAGAATCGCGGGAGACGCCGGTGATGATCGATTGCCGCCAGGCCGAGGAAAGAAATATACATTCTTACAAGTGCTCTAATCAGTGAATACTTTTGGCAGGAATCATATATAATGCTTTTTGGGACAGAGTCAAGATAAAACAAGGTTTGCCTTATATTTTTGTCACTTTGCCACTGTTTTTTCTATTTCTGCATTTCCATGAAAAAGAACGGATAACAGAGAAGCGATTCCTCCATGAGCGAAATGGAAACGCTGTCCTGTACTGTATGAGCCAGGCGTGCCTCACAGGGACTGAACCCGAAAGTGGGGATTCCCGCACGTGAGGTCAGGCGGCCGTCCGTGCAAAACTGCCAGTACCCCAGTGTGACCTCCCGCCCCAGCGTATTCCGCACTATATCCCGCGCTTTCTGAACATACGGATGATTTACCGGAGTGGAAAACCCTTCGGAAATTTTCTCCACATCCTTCCTGAACTCCACAACATTGACCTCGGCGCGGATGCCCAACTCATCGGCGGTTCCCCGAAGAATCCTAACGAGATCGTCACATTTTTCCAGCGACTGGCGGCAGTCAACATACATAACCACCTTTCCCGGGATGACATTCCTTGAGATATCCCCTGTGCTGTATAAAGTAGGAGTCATCGTGGTTTTTCCCAATTCGGGATGCGGGGCGAATCGCTCCTGCACCTCCTGGAGGCGAAGGATGAATCGTGCGGCGTCGATATTGGGATTATGCCCCTCCTGGGGCATGGAGGCATGAGCGGATTTACCGATAATGGTTACATAGACGCCGATGCAGCCGCGGTGGCCGAGCATGATCTCATTCGATGTACCCTCGCCTAGGATGGAGAGGTCGAAAGAGAGTCCGCCAGTCTCAAGTATATAAAGCGTCCCCTGCCCCCAGATTTCCTCTTCCACCACAAAAGTTGCGATCACTGTCGAACGCGGCCGTGTCCCGGCGTCCATGAGTATCCTCGGCGCGTATGTCTGCACCGCGATGGCGCCTTTGGTGTCGGACGCCCCACGGCCATAGATGCGGCCGCCTTCCATGTGCGCAGCAAACGGCGGAAAGGGCCAGTCTTTTTCATCGCCCGGCGCTACCTGGTCCATATGGGAATTGAGGTTGATCACCGGGGCATCTTGATCGGTTCCATTCACCACCCCGATCACGTTGCCTTTCGTATCTTTCCATACCTCGTCATATCCGAGCGTTTTCATCTCGTCGAGGATAAGATTCGCTACCGCCTCTTCTCCATACGTGGGAGAAGGGGTCTGGATAAGCCTTCTGCAAAAGTCGATCCACTCGTTTTCCCGCTGCTTTATTGCTTCTTTAATCCTTTCGATCATGATATGTTCCTTAATACAAGAATATCTCTCGCAAAGTCCGCAAAGAAAGAAAAAAAGATAAAAGAAATTTGACAGGATTAACATGATTCACAAGATTATTGAAAAAAATATAGTGTAATCCTGTTAATCTTGTAAATCCTGTCAAAAAAAAGATATGCTGAAAAAAGTCTATACGGCCTTTGCGAGAAATCCTTCGCCATTCATTTCACTTCCAGAGCATTCAGCGCCTTGGGAACCGTGTCTTCCGGTTTGATGTTATACCACACCGCGATAACCGTTCCCGATTCGTCGATGAGAAACGATGAGCGGGTGATACCCTCGCACAATTTCCCGCACCTGATTTTTCCCCCCCACACTCCATAAGCCGCAGACACCGTATGATCGGGATCGGATAGCAGCGGAAATCCCAGGTTGTACTTTTCATCAAACTTCTTCTGCTTGTTCGGTTTATCCGGACTTATACCGACTGCGGCTATACCGAGGCTCGCCAGATCAGGACGGGCGTCACGGATACTGCATGCCTGCTTGATGCAGCCCGGCGTGTCGGCTTTCGGGTAAAAATATACGATCAGTTTCCGCCCTTTGAAATCCGTCAGGGAAACCGTTTTGCCGTTTTGATCGGGAAGGGAAAAGACAGGGACTTTATCCCCAGGTTTTAATTCGGACATCTTACACCTCCGTTCCAGGGTTTGGAGTGATAAGGGACGATGAGCGTACTCATATCCCGTGGTTTGTGTTGTTTCATCCGGTGCTTTTTAACTTATCATACTCAGACGCCTTAAAAAAAGCAATAGCATTAACCGAAAGGGCATAGTATATATTTAGAACCTTTGAAATATTGTTTCTCGCAAAGCCCCCTATCCCTCGTTCCCTTTCCCCCGTTCCGGGGGGCAAGGGATGACGAGTGCAGAAGAAGGTTTTCCTGCCCCCCGAAGGGGGGAAGGTGGCGCGGTGCGCCGAAAGGGGGCACGGAAAAAGAAAACTTAACTATAACTCAAAAACCGGGTAACAGAAACTACAAACCTGAAAGGAAGAGGTTGCCATGAAAAAAATTACTGCTCTGGCGACGGTTTTTCTGCTTGCCGCGATTCTTACCGGCACTGTTTATGCCCTCCCCGGGGTAACATTTGATGTAGGGGCGGCGCTCCCCACGCCGTCAGGCTCATTCAGCGACGCCGCCAAAGCCGGGTATGGAGTAGGCGCAGATGTATTTTTCGGAGTTCCGCTGATACCGCTCAAAGTCGGCGGCCATGCGGCATACAACCGTTTCAATGCCAAAGGATCGGGCTCGGAAACATTCTCGATACTGGAAATTCTTCCCTCGGTCAGGTACTCGTTCCTCTCGCTCGGAGTTGCAGACATCTTTGCACAGGTTGGCGTGGGATATTATAATTTCAGCTCAAGCGTCTCCGGGTCTAAAACCCAGAACAAGCTCGGTTTCAACATCGGCCCTGGAGTATCGGTTATGTTCACACCGGGCATGCGCCTTTTCGTCATGCCACTCTACAATCTTATCAAAACGGAAAACGAAAACACCTCGTATCTTTCGATCAACCTGGGTTTGAGGTTTTAGCAGCAGTCAGGTGAAACAACAATTAGGAAATGGGGATACTGCCATAACCCACCGTGAGCGCTACATCCGCTGTCTGACCGGGCAGCCTGTAGACCGTCCGCCGTACTGGCTTCTCTGGAGCCCGTGGAAAACCACACGAGCACGTTGGATATGTGAAGGTATGCCCGATGTCGAGAACCATCGCGACCTCTTCGATACCGACCCGAGACCGGCGGTCGTACCGGTGAAGTACGGGCCCTGGCCCTCCCTCGAAAGGGTGATCGGGGAAGACGACAAGTTTATCGTCCATTACGATTCATGGGGAGTGAAGCGGCGGGATTTCAAGCATGGCGAGTCCATGTCGGAATTCCTCGAGTTCCCGGTTAAGAACCGCGAAGACTGGGAACTCTTCCGCGACCGGTACCTCAACCCGGATAACCCGGAACGATTTCCGCCGGACTGGAAGGAACAATGCGCCGGATTCGACAAGGCCGGAATCCCCGTACACATCGGTTATTACCCGGATGTGGGGCTATTCGGCTGCCTCAGGTGGCTTCTCGGCGATGAGGACATGCTCATCGGGTTCTATACCATGCCCGATCTTATCCGCGACATACTCGGCCATCTGACAGATATCTGGCTGACTCTGTTCGAACGTGTCGCGCGCGAAGCCCATGTCGACATCATACACATGTTCGAGGACCTCTGCGGGCGGCAGGGGCCGCTTATCTCACCAGACATGTGGATGGACTTTTTCGCTCCGCACTACCGCCGTTTCAAGGCGTTTGCGGACAGTCACGGTATACCTTTGTTCTCGGTGGACACGGACGGCAAACCGTACCAGCTCATCGGGCCGATGATGGGAGCAGGAGTCAACTATATGTGGCCGTTCGAGGTCGCGGCGGGCTGTGATGTGAACGAGGTCAGGAGATGCCACCCCCGGCTGGCGTTAATGGGCGGCATCGACAAACGGGCGCTTGCCATCGGGCCTCAAGCAATCGACCACGAACTGAATCGTATAAGGCCGGTGGTTGAAGGCGGACGCTATATCCCCGAAACTGACCACAGCATCCCGGACAACGTCTCATGGGACAATTACCGGCATTTCGCGGACGGGCTCAGGAAGCTGGTCGGGAAAGAATGACGCAGTCCGCCAAAGAATCTTAAGGAAATCTTTGATTTATCCTCTCGCAAAGTTCGCAAAGTCAATAAAGAAAGGAAAAGACTAGAAATTTTTCAGTCAATGCAAATCTTCCGCACATAATAGTGTATTTTATACCGCAGGTGATAAAGGATTGATTTCTTTATCTATTCTGGACTCAACCGCATCTTCCGCTCTATCGAGATCATAGTCCATTTGGAGTCCGAGCCAGAACTGGGGGGATATACCAAAATACCGCGCCAGCCGCAAAGCGGTATCGGATGAACGGGGTCCAATTTTTTCCTTTTCATGATCTACACCCCGATGTTTTTTGTTGTTATTACCTTTTCATCATGCGTGGCGGCCACCTGTTCGCCAGGCTCTACAATCAGAAAATTTTCCGGATCCCATCTGCCCTCGAGAAAATTCGTTATCAACTGCGGGTTCCCCTCCAATTCTTCATAATGCAGCCCCAGCCAATCGGCGCATTCACGGGTATATTCACGGTACCCCAGGTAATCACAGAATCCCAGGTTCACATATGCAGCGGTAGAATAATTCTTTAGCCACCCCTGTTCGGTCTCCATCAGATAGAGAGCGTTATCCTCGCCGTATTTCTCAGTGTAAGAGCGGAGCATGGTTTCATAGTTTTCCTTCCCCGGAGTAAATCCTGTTTCGATCCATCCGGGACTATACCAATAGGTTCCGGGGGACTTTTCTGCTATTTCCCGGTATCGCTCTTTCGAGCCGAGCAGGAAGGTTATACAGTCATGCCCACGCATGAACACAAGCCTGGTGTTCCGCGCGAAAATCCCCTCGATGCCGTTGCAGCAGAGGCCGTAAGCAACGAGGACGGCAGTATAACATTCATCCTCAGGTACAGCGTCTATGGCCTCCTGAAGTTTCTGACGTAACAGGTCGGGAGTAGTGTGCAGACCCTGTTTCAGAAAATGGAAGGTCAGGGTGTTCGGTGAAAACGATCCGAAATGGCATAACTCCCGCCAGAGCACATGGCAGGCAATGACATAATACTTTTCGCCGGTTTTCAAGATGAGTAATCCTTGGCTTGAATTATAAATATAAGTTACGTAAATATTATCTCAACTTATTTTTTAACAAATACTTATGCCTACTTTGGGAAGACAGCCCCCTAAATCCCCCAAAGGAGGACTTAACATGGTAATTATATATGTGAGTGAAACATAATTAGTAAAAAAAATGTTTTGTATTGTCTTTCATTCTTTTAAGTCCCCCCGTGGGGGATTTAGGGGGCTGTAGTTTTGAGGCTTACAGAAATATTTCAATAAAAGATGAATTGCCCATGAATAGGAATACCATTTTTTAGAAGCTTTGGCAACTCTTTTCGTGCATAAAATGAACCGTCAAAACAAATAATACTTGCAAAAGGTGTGTCATGAATGTTTATTTCTTTTTGTTAAATCATCATAATGCTCATATAAATAATAATTTATTACCATCCATACCAGCGGAGAATTATCAATGAGTAAATCGGTGGATGTAACCATTGTTGGCGGAGGCATGATCACAAACGATCTCATACTTCCTACTGTATACCAGCTCCAGCGTGAAGGTTCGGTTAAAACCATCAAGGTCTGCGCCCTGAACAGCGCTCCCCTTAAAAGCTTGAAAAATAATGACACTTTGAACGAGGCATTCCCTGCTCAGACATTTATTCCTTATCCATCCTTCAGTGAACCTGACGACAAAATGTTTCCCGACCTGTTCAAGGAAGTTCTTGCAGGCATGGCGCCGCGCCAGGCGGTTATGGTTGCGCTTCCGGACCAGCTTCATTACAGCGCGGTGAAACAGGCGCTTTTGAGCAACCAGCATGTCCTCTGTGTAAAACCGCTCGTCCTGAAATATGAGCAATCGGTCGAGCTGGAAAAACTTGCCTATGAGCGAGGACTTTTCATAGGAGTGGAATACCACAAGCGTTTCGACCGCCGTTCACTCCTTGCAAGGAAGGATTACCGAAAGGGTCTTTTTGGCGATTTCGCCATGGGAGAGGCCCGGATGATAGAGCCGTATTATTACCGCTATTCCAACTTCCAGAACTGGTTTACCACTGATAAGACCGATCCGTTCGTATATGTAGGATGTCACTATGTCGATCTAGTGTATTTCATCACCGATCTGAAACCGGTCTCTGTCTCTGTGGAAGGAGTCAAGCTTCCGTTTCCGAACGGCAGCGAGGCATTTATGTGGGCAGTCGGGCGTGTCCGCTTCGAAAACGG